>CAVBAZ010000251.1:0-2352 GCA_963593515.1 Bacteroidaceae bacterium | reverse complement strand
CCTCACCACCTGCCACGCCGTTGAGGATCAGGTTGCAGACCAGTGCGCTGACCAGAATGGCACCGAAGCCCACCAGCAGCTTGGGCTCGCGGAACAGCACGATGTCACGGATACCGCCCACCATGCACAGGCGGGTACGCTGGGCCAGAGCGCCCACGATGAGACCGGCGATCAGGCTGATGGCCACCGCGGCGTGCTTGGCGCCGGGGCCGCCGCCCGCTTCAGTGAAGAAGATGAAGGCGGGAGCCGCCACCAGCAGGATGAACACCACCACCTGAATGGCGGGGAAGATCACGCCGTCCAGCTTGGTCTGAGCGTAGGTGCGCTTCAGGGAATAGCCGCGCTTCAGGAAGAACACACCGGCCAGGATGCCCAGCACAAAGCCCAGCAGGCCCAGCAGAGCGTTCAGGTCGCCGCCCGCCAGACGCAGGATCATGCGGAAGGGGCAGCCCAGGAACATCAGGCAGCCCACCATCACGAAGAAGCCCAGCACAAAACGGGTGACGGGAGCGCTGCCGCCCTTGGCGGAGAACTCCTTCTTGCACAGGGCCACGATGAAGCTGCCCAGCACCAGACCGATGATCTCCGGACGGATGTACTGCACAGCAGCGGCACGGTGCAGGCCCAGACCGCCGGCGGTATCACGCAGGAAGCAGGCGATGCAGAAGCCCATGTTGGAAGGATTGCCGAAAAAGACCAGCAGCGAGGCAATGACGCCGATGATCAGTCCGGCGATGACGATTTGGATTCGTTCGCGTTTGACATTCATGTTGGATTTTTCTCCTCTTTATATAGAATCTTATCATAAGATACCACCATAGTCGACAAAATGTCCAATATCAATTATAGATATATCCTCTAAAAAAATTTGATTTTCCAATAAATGTATGGTAAGCTAATAAAAAGTAAGGAAATAGGAGCGTGAAATCGTGGAGCGGATCTATCTGGACAATGCCAGCACCAGCTTTCCCAAAGCGCCCGGCGTGGCGGATGCGGTGTATCATTATATCAGCGACTGCGGCTGCAACATCAACCGCGGCGGCTATGACGAAGCCTATCAGGCGGAGGAAACGGTGCTGCACACCCGCCAGCTGCTGGCGGAGCTGTTCCACGGCCCCGACTGCCGGAACGTGGTGTTTACCCGCAATATCACCGAAAGCCTGAACGTTCTGCTGAAGGGCCTTCTGAAGCCCGGCGACCATGTGCTGGTCTCCGCTATGGAGCACAATGCCGTCATGCGGCCCTTGACCCAACTCCAAGCACAGGGCGTCGACTTCGACCGCATCCCCTGCGCATCGGACGGCACACTGGATACCGCCGCCATGGAGGGGTTATTGCGCCCTGAGACCCGCGCCGTGGTGATGCTTCACGCCAGCAATGTCTGCGGTACGGTGCTGCCTGCCGGAGAGGTGGGAGCCTTCTGCCATGCTCATGGCCTGAGATTCATTCTGGACACCGCCCAGACGGCGGGCGTTCTGCCCATCGACATGGAGACCATGCACATCGACGCACTGGCCTTCACCGGCCACAAGGGCCTGCTGGGCCCGCAGGGCGTAGGCGGTTTCATTCTCCGGCCGGACATGGTGCCGCTGGTGGAGCCGCTGATCGCCGGCGGCACCGGCAGCGTCAGCCATGAAGAGCGCATGCCGTCCTTCATGCCGGATAAGTTCGAGGCGGGCACCATGAATCTGCCGGGGATCATGGGCCTCCACGAGGCCCTCTGCTGGCTGAAAAAGGAGACCATCGATGCCGTCCGCGCCCACGAGCTGGCGCTGGCGGAGCGGTTCCTCACCGGTGCGCTGTCGATCCCGAACCTGCGGGTGGTGGGCCGCCGCGACGTGACGGGCCGGGTAGGCGTGGTTTCCGTAGCGCCGGGAAATGCCGATCCGGCGCTGGTGGCCGACGCTCTGGGTCAGGAATACGGTATCATGGTGCGGGTGGGTCTCCACTGTGCACCCAATGCCCACAAGACGCTGGGCACTTACCCCACCGGAACCATACGCTTTTCCTTCGGCTGGCACAATACGCCCCAGCAGGTGGACACAGCCTTGTCAGCTTTGTGCGATTTATGCGGGAGGACAACATGGAACTAAAGCAATTGCAGTCATTCTGCGCTGTTGTAAAGTATAGAAGCTTCACAAAGGCGGCGGAGAAATTATACCTGTCCCAGCCCACTATCAGCACCCATGTGCGGCAGCTGGAGGAGGAATTTCAGACCAGTCTCATCATCCGCACCACAAAATCCGTGGAGGTGACGCCCCGTGGGCAGGAGCTGTACGAGTGCGCCTGCAACATCGTGAACCTGCGGGACAATCTCATGCGCAGCTGGAGCGACGAGGACGAGAAAATCAT
>CAVBAZ010000250.1:0-2293 GCA_963593515.1 Bacteroidaceae bacterium | reverse complement strand
CCAAGGACTGGGAGTGCCACTGCGGCAAGTATAAGAAGATCCGCTACAAGGGCAAGATCTGCGACCGCTGCGGCGTGGAGGTCACCCGTGCCAAGGTGCGCCGCGAGCGCATGGGCCACATCGAGCTGGCCACCCCCGTCAGCCACATCTGGTACTTCAAGGGCATCCCCTCCCGCATGGGTCTGCTGCTGGACATCAGCCCCCGTATTCTGGAGAAGGTGCTGTACTTCGCCGCTTATATCGTCACCGATCCCGGCGAAACGCCCCTGATGAAGAACCAGATCCTGTCCGAGAAGGAATACCGCGATTACCGCGAAAAGTATGAGGACGACTTCAGCGCCGGTATGGGCGCCGAGGCCGTGAAGGAGCTGCTGCGGCAGATCGATCTGGAGCAGCTCAGCGAGCAGCTCCACGCCGAGCTGAAAACCACCTCCGGCCAGAAGAAGGCCCGCGTCGTCAAGCGCCTTGAGGTGGTGGATGCCTTCCGCATCTCCGGCAACAAGCCGGAGTGGATGGTCATTGACGTGCTGCCCGTGATCCCGCCCGAGCTGCGCCCCATGGTGCAGCTGGACGGCGGCCGCTTCGCCACCTCCGACCTGAACGACCTGTACCGCCGGGTCATCAACCGCAACAACCGTCTGCGCCGCCTGATGGAGCTGAACGCCCCCGATATCATCGTGCGCAATGAGAAGCGTATGCTGCAGGAGGCGGTGGACGCCCTGATCGACAACGGCCGCCGCGGCCGTCCCGTCACCGGCGCCAACAACCGCGCTCTCAAGTCCCTCAGCGATATGCTGAAGGGCAAGCAGGGCCGCTTCCGCCAGAACCTGCTGGGCAAGCGTGTGGACTACTCCGGCCGTTCCGTCATCTGCGTCGGCCCCGAGCTGAAGATCTACCAGTGCGGCGTGCCCAAGGAGATGGCCGTGGAGCTGTTCCGCCCCTTCATCATGAAGAAGCTGGTGGAGGACGGCAGCGCCAACAACATCAAGTCCGCCAAGAAGATGGTGGACAAGGGCCGTACCGAGGTGTGGGACGCTCTGGACGAGATCATCAAGGATCATCCCGTCATGTTGAACCGCGCACCTACGCTGCACCGTCTGGGTATTCAGGCCTTCGAGCCGGTGCTGGTGGAGGGCCGCGCCCTGAAGCTGCACCCTCTGAACTGCACCGCCTTCAACGCCGACTTCGACGGCGACCAGATGGCCATTCACGTTCCTCTGTCCGCTGAGGCGCAGGCCGAGGCCCGTCTGCTGATGCTGTCCGCCAACAACCTGCTGCGTCCTCAGGACGGCGGCCCCGTCACGGTGCCTACCCAGGATATGGTGCTGGGCTCCTACTACCTGACCTTCGAGCGGTTTGAGAACGGCGTTTCCCAGATGGACAACGACGAGTACTGGCCCGAGGGCATCGACTTTGCGCTGGCCGGCAAGAGCTACGACGAGCTGACCGACGAGGAGAAGGCCAACAACCGCCTGAATATCTACCGCGATGAGGACGAGGTGCTGATGGCTTACAACGAGCATATCATCGGCATCCACCAGCCTGTCTGGGTCCGCGTGGAGAAGGAGTTCAATGGCGAAAAGCTGTCCCATGTGGTACGCGCCACTGCCGGACGCATCATCTTCAACCGCAATGTGCCTCAGGATCTGGGCTTTGTCAAGCGTCTGGACGACAATGGCCAGCCCACCGACAAGTTCTTCGACTATGAGATCACCGAGACCTGCGGCAAGAAGCAGCTGGGCAAGATCGTTGACCGCACCATCAAGAAGTTTGGCTTCACCATCGCCGCCGAGGTGCTGGACAACATCAAGGCTACCGGCTACAAGTACTCCACCCGCGGCTCCATCACCATCTCCATCGCGGACATGGTGGTGCCTGCCAAGAAGTACGAGCTGATCCGCGAGACCGAGGAGCGCGTGCTGGACATCGAGGATCAGTTCAACATGGGCTTTATCACCAACGAGGAGCGCTACAAGCTGGTGGTTCGTGAGTGGGAAAAGACCACCAACGACGTTACCGACGCCCTGACCGCCAACATGAACAAGTACAACCCCATCTTCATGATGGCGGACTCCGGCGCCCGTGGCTCCATGAAGCAGATCCGTCAGCTGACCGGTATGCGCGGCCTGATGGCCAACACCGCCGGTAAGACCATCGAGATCCCCATTAAGGCCAACTTCCGTGAGGGCCTGTCCGTGCTGGAATACTTTACCTCCAGCCGTGGTGCCCGTAAGGGTCTGGCCGATACGGCTCTGCGTACCGCCGACTCCGGTTACCTGACCCGCCGCATGGT
>CAVBAZ010000249.1:0-7595 GCA_963593515.1 Bacteroidaceae bacterium | reverse complement strand
CTTTTCTTCTCGTAGTAATAGCAGGCGCGGCATTCTCTCGGCCTGCCGTCTGCGTAAATCTCAGTCATGGCATTTTATCCTCCTCGTAAAAATGGGCATGAAAAAAGCGCGTCTGCCAGCCACAAAGGGCATTCCCGTGAAGGGAAATGACAGACGCGCTCGGCGTATTCGTATTCAGTTTTGAGCAACAAAAAAGGACTAAGCCGTTTTCAGCTTACCCCAGTACATAGTCAGATATTCGGTTCCGGCGAGGCGCAAATGCAAGCCCTCATGCCGCAAATTCCTTGATATTACGGGCTTTTCCGGTGTTTAGTCCATAAATAACACCCTCATTGCTGACGATGGCCTCGAAGGGCTCGTCGTCCCAGTGCTGCGGCGCGGTGAGGGTGTCCCCGTGGGCAATGTCGAACTTGTCATAGTCGATGTCGTGGAGGAACATATTGATGCGGCACAGGTTGTAGGTGGTAATGTTGATCTCCTGCCCATAGAAGCCCTGCCGCACGTTGTCGCGGCCCAGTATTTTGGCCGCCTTCAGCAGCAGAGAGCCGGAACCGCAGGCGGGGTCATAGACCTTGTTGATCTCCGTCTTGCCGTAGATGGCGATGCGGGTCAGCAGCTCGGACACCTCCTGCGGCGTGAAGTACTCGCCGCCGCTTTTACCGGCGTTGGAGGCGTACATACCCATCAGGTACTCGTAGGCGTCGCCAAAAGCGTCGATGGTGTTGTCCTGATAGTTGCCCAGCTTCATGTCGCCCACGCCGTTCATCAGCTTTACCAGCCGCTTGTTGCGCTCGGCCACCGTGCCGCCCAGCTTATTGCTGTTCACGTCCATGTCGTCGAACAGGCCCTTGAAATCGTCCTCGCTGTCGCTGCCCTTGGCGGAGTCCTCGATGGCGGTGAAGATGGCCTCCAGTGTCTCGTTGAGGTTTTCGTCCAACGGCGCGTTCTTGCGAACGTTGGCAAACAGTTGGCTGGGCAGAATGAAAAAGCCTTTTGTCTCGATCAGGTCTGCCCGTGCCTGCTCCGCGTCAGCGTCGGACAGGTTTGCGTAGTCGAACGCGGTATCACCGGCCTCGCGTTCGCCCTCGTTGATGTAGTTGGCGAAGTTTTCAGAAATGTAGCGGTAAAACAACATTCCCAAAACGTACTGCTTGAAGTCCCAGCCGTCCACGCTGCCCCGCAGGTCATTGGCGATGCTCCATATGGTGCGGTGAAGCTCCTCGCGCTCCTGCTCTTTTCTGTTATCCGCCATGGTATGCCCCTCCTCGTTATCTTAACTAATAAGTTTCTTATTTCTTTTTGATTGAAGTAATAAGAATTATATCACTTCGCTTGTTTTGTGGCAAGAATCTTATTAGTTTTTGTTGAAAGTGATAATATTGCTTATACTATTGCCAAGAGGTGAGGCAATATGGTCGGGGAACGTTTGGCGGAAGTCCGGAAAGACAATCACGATACACAGGCAGCACTGGCGGAACGGCTCAACGTTTCGCTGGCGGCTGTTCGGAGTTGGGAACAAGAAAAGAGCTCACCATCCCACGACGCGCTGGTGGCCATTTGCCGGATGTACCGCATATCGGCGGATTACCTGCTGGGACTCTCAGATGTTGACCCCGCCTACGATCCACGGGGCAACCAGCGGCGTTTCACCGACGAGGAGTGGCGCGCCCTGCGGGAGTATGAGGAATTTCTGCTGTGGAAGCGGAAAAAGAATATGAACAAATAAGGTAACAGCCGCGGCGCATACGCGTCGCGGCTGTTACTCTATCGCTCTTTTTGTTTTGTGCTTATCTCGATTTGCTTCACCACCTCCGTTGGGAGCATCTTCAGCAGCTTCTCAGCCTTGCGGCAGCGGGATTCCAGCGCGGAGATGTGGGCGCGCTGCTGAAAGCTGAAATTACGCTCCTCCCGCAGCTCGGCTTGCAGATCGGCAACCTCTTTCTCGCCGTGCTGCTGTCGGTGTTGGGCGGCGTCTGCGGCCTCCCGCAGCCGCTGAGTCTCCGCTTGGAACGACTCTACATCCGGCAGCAGCTGTGCCAACAGCGCAGCGGCTTCCTCACGCTTTTTTCCCGCGTTCAGTACGTTGATGCCGTTCAGCGCTGTCTCCAACTGCTCCAGCTTGGCGTCCATGGCCGTGACCTTCTTGTACCACTGGGGCGTCAGGTGCTTGCGCCTTGTCTCTACGGCAGGAGTGCCGCGCTCCAGCTCCGGCCAGCGTTCCGCCATGCAGGCGTAGAAATCATCCTGCCAGCGGATCATGTTTTTCTTGTTGCCGAGGATTTCTTTTGCGGACAGCCGGTTGTCCTTTGTCAGCGGCACAAAGCACAGGTGCATATGGGGCGTCGTCTCATCCAGATGCACTACAGCGGAGATGATGTTTTCCTCGCCCACGCGCTCTTTCAGAAACGTGAACGCCCGCGTGAGATACTCCGGCATCTCCACCGCGTGTTCCTGTGCGAACTCTGGACTTACCGTTACCAGCGTGTCCACGAACTTCACGCTGTCCTTCCGAACACGGCAGCCGGCCACCTTGATGCGGTGCCTGATCTCCTGCTCGTAGCTCCAGCGAGGCGTCACCAGGTGAAAGTTCTGCGGGGTACGGCTCTGGTCAATGTCGGGGTTGCTGATGTAGAACTCCTTTGTCCGTTCGTGGTGGGCGCTCAATGCTTTGGACGCGCCGCCCTTGTGTTTGGCAAATCGTAAAATGGCGTATGCCATGATGACCTCCTTGTCTTTGTAAGTGCGGGAGCAGGGAGAACGGGGAACACCCGCCACGGCTCTCTGAAAAAGTGCGCCCGCCAGATGCCGTTACCGGCATCTGACGATCTTCTTTTTCGGCCCGGTCAGAAATGGGGTGAGGACTCCCGTCCTCACCCATTTCCTCCCGTCCCCCGCCGTGTCGGGTATAACACACTAGACTTTGTCCCAAAGTCGTGTGCCAGCCGTTCCCGCTGGACTCCCTCTGCGGTGTACGGTATGTCCGGTAATGTACGGTATTTTCGGGGTGGGGTCTGCCCCTCTATTTACCGTACATACCGTACACTACCGTACACCGACCCACCGCAGCAGGAGGGTCTTCCCCTCCTTGCTTCGGTGGGTTTTGCAGCGGATACCGTACTTTTGAAGCAGCACATCGTGCTTCACATTCAGCCTCCGCTTGATCCAGTTGGGCGCAAAGCCCCCGTCTTGCAGCTCTTGTGCCAGCTCTGTGGCTGTCCCGCGCCATTCAGGGTGTTCCGCTGTGACCAACTGGCTGATGGCCTCCAGCAGCGGGTCTGGCGGCTCTTGATACGGTGCGGTTTCTCTTTCAACTAGTTCCCAGCACAGACGGGCGGGATCAAAGCGAAGATGCAGCCGCATATCCTGCTGGTCGCGGCCCGTTACGTCCAAGACGGCATCCGCACCGGTGCGTTTGCCTTTGTGGAGGATCAGCGCACCATCCGCCGCCCCCATCAGACCGTTGGTGCCGGAGATGGTATGAAATATGTCCTCCGCGCTCTCCTTGCGGGTATGATGTACCAGCACCAGTGTAATGCCGTGAGCGTCTGCAAAAGTTTTCAGTTTTGCCAACGTGTCATAATCGGCGGCATAGCTGCAACTGTCAGGCGTCCGCCCACGGACACGCTGGAGCGTGTCGATGATGACAAGAACAGTATCGGGATAGTCCATCAGGAAGCCCTCCAACTGTGCCAGCAGATTCTCATCCAAGGTGTCGGCCAGCACGGAGAGAATGAGGTCAGGACTATCCTGCTCTGTCATCTGAACGAGCCGTTTCTGTAAACGGTCGAGGGTGTCCTCCAAGGCTAAGTAGAGTACCGTGCCGGGGTGAACGGAATAGCCGAGAAACGTACCGCCTGTGCTGACCTGATAGGCCATCTGCAAAACGAAGAAGGACTTGCCGACCTTGGGCGCACCGGCGAGGAGGTATGTCCCCACCGGCAGCAGCCCTTCGATCACAGCCGGTTTGACAGGAAATTGCATCTCCATCAGCTTCGGCATTGAGATTACGGACATCCCGTCAAACGACTTGTCCTTTTCTTCAAAGAATGATATACTGCTATTGCGTGTAAGCGCGAACGGCTGCTCCCCATCTGGTGCAACAGATGGAATCGGGGCAGTCGTTTCCTTTTCAGTCCCCATTGACACCTCCGGTATTCTGCTCGATCCACTCGACCAGCTTATCCTTCGGCACCAGCAGCCGCTTGCCGATCCGCAGCGTGGGGAATGTGCCGGTATTGAGCAGCTGATAGGCTCCTGCGCGGGAGATGCCCAATGCCGCCGCCAGCTGATTGGCGTTCAGCACCGCCGGCAGATTGTCATAGTTGTTGTTCATACAAAACCTCCTTAAAATTTTAGTTGACATTATGGACTATATAGACTATAATACACAATGTAACTATTATGCTATGATTGTATAATGCTGGTACGTAAAAGTCAATAGATTATTTTATGAACTTATTATGATGTATCTAACAGGAGGGCGGTCATGATCTTTCCCGAACACATGGAGTTCCGGTATTACATCACGCTGGAGCGCAAGGAATCTTTTGCGCTGTACAGCAAGACGCTGGGGCAGCGCAGGACGTTTCTGGAGAAAACGCAAGATTTAGGACAGTGCCTGATCGACCTATACGATACGGACTTCTATGACGCCTATTGCGCCCTTTCTGAGATCGACGAGTTGGTAAAGGCGGAAAAGGACGAGGCCGCATGGAAAAAGCTCTTGGAGCTGGCGATGCCGCTTTGTGAGGTGCATCCGTTCTTTGGGGTGTTGGTCAAGGAATTGAGCGATTTGGAAGCTGCTCCCTCCGCTGATATGACGGAACTGCTGCGGTTTGGCACGGATTTTGAGAAGATCGTCCGCGATGCCAGGACGTTGGTGGAAATATGTCTGGATGACCGGTACAAGCCGGACTACTCCACAGCGGAACGGTATCGGGAGGCGCACTACGACGCGGCGCTCTGCTTTGAGGATATGCGCTATGGGGAACTGGCCACGGAGGAAGTGATCTTAGACCACCCCGCCTATGACAGCGCCTATAACTACAGTGTAGAGATGCTGCGGCAGCGGCAGATGATGACCGCACTGCGGGAGGTACTGTATCCCCATACGCTGCGCGATCTCTACAACTACCTGAAAGCCTACTGCCTGCGTCTGCCGCTGGTGATCCACAAGTGCAAGAACTGCGGCAGATACTTTGTGGTGACCGGCAACATCACGCAGGAGTACTGCACACGGCTGATGGATGGCTCGGAAAAGACCTGTCGGCAGATGGGCGCGGTGGTGCAATATCAGAGCCGTCAGATGAAGAACCCGGCCACCAAGGAGTTTACGCGCTCCTACAAGGCCCACAACGCCCGTGTGCGGTACGGGACGATGACCAAAGCGGAGTTCACCGCATGGTCGAAGGAGGCGCGCAAGAAGCGCGATTTATGCACCAGCGGCAAGCTGTCCCTGGAGGACTTCGTGGCGTGGCTGGACAGCGACAAGCAACGATAAAACAACGGACTGACTGACCGTTTTATATTTCAGAGGAACAGGAGGTTATTTTGACGACCAAGGCAACAAAAAACGCCAAGGGCAGCGGCACCATCCGCAAGCGTTCAGACGGACGCTGGGAGGCACGCTACACCCTCGGCATTGATCCCAAGACGGGAAAGCAGATACAAAAATCGGTCTATGGCAAGACACAGAAGGAAGTCCGCCAGAAGCTCACCGCCATTACGGCGGAGATCGATGATGGGACGTATCAAGAGCCGTGCCGCATGACGCTGGATGAGTGGCTGGATATCTGGCTGAGGGACTACCTCACAGGCGTAAAGCCATCTACCGCTTACTTGTATCAACGGCAGGCAAAGCTCTATATTCGTCCTGCGCTGGGCAGTGTGCGGCTGGACAGGCTGGAACCCCACACGATTCAGCGGTTTTATAATTCTCTCCATGAGGAGCGCGATGGAAAGCCGCCCCTGTCGGCAAAGTCCATCAAGAACATTCACGGCATCCTGCATAAGGCATTGCAGCAGGCGGTATTACTGAACTATCTCCGTACCAACCCTACCAACGCCTGCATTCTCCCGAAGATCATCAAAAAGGATATCCATCCCATGGATGACCGTGATACCGCCCGCTTTCTGGAGGCCATCAAGGGCAGCCGGTATGAATTGCTGCTGAAGGTAGACCTGTTCACCGGCCTGCGGGAGGGTGAACTGCTGGGCCTTATGTGGGACTGCGTGGATTTTGATAAGGGTACGATCCTGGTCAACAAACAGCTGCACCGCAGCCAGAAAAAGGGCGAGGGTTATTATTTTGCTCCGCCAAAAAACAACAAAAGCAGGACGATCCGCCCCGCTCCCTATGTGATGACTTTGCTGCGTCAGCAGAAGCTCATACAAACGCAGATGCGGCTGGCCGCTGGCCCTGCCTGGCAGGAAAGCGGATTGGTATTCACCAATGAATTTGGCCGCTATATTTCCCTGCGGGCGGTATTTGACTGCTTCAAGCGCACAGTACGGAAAATCGGTTTACCTGACCTGTGTATCCATGACTTACGTCATACGTATGCCGTAAACAGCATCCGCGCCGGTGATGACATCAAGACGGTGCAATCCAACCTTGGCCACGCTACCGCTGCCTTTACCCTTGACGTCTATGGCCATTTCACCGATGATATGCGGCAGGCCAGTTCCCAACGCATGGAGCATTTCATCTCCGGTGTGTTGGGGCTTTAAGGGTCAGAATAAGGGTCAAACCCGTTTCAGGGCAACAAAAAACCTTGAAACCATCATGGTTTCAAGGTTTTCAGGTGGTGCGCGGTACAGGACTCGAACCTGTGACCCCATGCACGTCAAGCATGTGCTCTAGCCAGCTGAGCTAACCGCGCGGACAACGGTAATATAATAGCGTAGAACGGCGGATTTGTCAACACCTTTTGTAAGAAAAATGCAAAAAATGTATGGGGCGGTGTTTTTCACCGCCCCACACGCCGTTTAATCCCGGTTTTGATATTTCCGCAGTTGCCGCTCAAATTCCTCGCAGCGCGGGCAGCTGACCGTCACCAGCTCCCCCGTGCGGGGATGGAGGAACCGCAGCTCCACCGCCTGTAAACACTGGCCCGTCAGGCCGGGAACCGGCTTCTTCGCGCCGTACACCGTGTCCCCCAGAATGGGATGGCCGATATAGGCCATGTGGACGCGGATCTGATGGGTGCGGCCCGTCTCCAGACGGCAGCGCACATGGGTGACGCCGTTATACCGGGCGATGACCTCCCAGTGGGTCACAGCCCGGCGACCATTGCGGGTGTTGACCGCCATCTTCTTCCGGTCGGTGGGGTGCCGCCCGATGGGCGCGTCCACGGTGCCGCTGTCCTCCCGGAGATTTCCCGTCACCAGACATTCGTAGGTGCGGGCCAGCGTATGGTCGCTGAGCTGAGCGCTGAGCGCCAGATGGGCGGCGTCGTTCTTGGCGGCGATGATCAGGCCGCTGGTGTCCCGGTCGATACGGTGGACGATGCCGGGGCGTTTTTCGCCGCCGATGCCGGACAGGGAGTCGCCGCAGTGGTGCAGCAGGGCGTTCACCAGCGTGCCGTCGGGATGAC
>CAVBAZ010000248.1:0-12024 GCA_963593515.1 Bacteroidaceae bacterium | reverse complement strand
CGAGTGCTAGCCGGGGCCAGAAGTACCATTATTACCGCTGTGTGAACACCAAAAAGCACCACACCTGCAATGCAAAACACAAAAGCGTCCGAAAGCTGCCGCTGGAAAACGCCGTTGTCAAGGCAGTCATGGCAAAGGTCATGGATGACCGCTTTGTGGAGTATGTGGCAGATGCAGTGATGGATATTCAGAGCAGGGAGAGCAGTATACTCCCCGCCCTCCGCAAGCAGTTGGAAGAAGCCGAAAGCGGCATTGCCAATATGCTCAACGCCATTCAGATGGGGATCATCAATGCCTCCACCAAGCAGCGGCTTGATGAACTGGAAGAACGGAAAAAGGACATTGAACTAAAAATCATCCAAGAGGAAATGGAACACCCTGCGGCGAGCCGTGAGGACGTTGTTTATTTCATCTGTCGGTTCCGTTCACTGGACACGACCAAGCTGGATGCCCGCCGGAGGCTGATCGACAGCTTTGTAAACGCCGTCACCATTTTTGATGACCACATTCTTATCACATTTAACTACAAAGAGGGCGAAGCAAGAATTGACTTTGCTGATATTGAAAGTTCGGATTTACAATCAAACGGGGGAGTAAGGAGTATCAACATGGAGATCAAACGATTTGGCAGCCAAAATGGCAAGAAGATCATGCTGCTGCACGGAAATCTCATGTGCTGGCGGCAGTTTGAGGATGTGATCCCGCTATTGGAAAAGACGTACTGCGTCTATGCCGTCAGCTTCGACGGCTTTGACGGAACGGGCGAGACTACTTACACCACGGCGCAGGAGCAGGCCCGCAAGCTGGAAGCCTATATTCTCGAAAACTGCGGCGGCCATCTGGACGCCCTGTTTGCCGAGTCCCTTGGCTGCGGCCCGGCCATTCTGATGAAAGCGTCCCCACAGGTCAAAATTGACCGAATGATCCTCAGCGGGCCGGAATATCTGGATTTCGGCATCCTGAACGGGCTGATTTTGAAGGTCATGCCGCAGAAGCAGTACCGGACGGCCTGTGAAAAGTCCATGCCCGCGTGGGCGCTGCGGTTCATGGGCCAGACGGAGGAAGGCATGAACACCATGCTGCACCGGATACCGGATCATATCTCGCTGGAATCCATCCGGGCCACGTGGGCGGTGGGCCTGTATCTCTATCGTCTGCCGCAGCCGGTGCAGCCGGATGCGCAGGTGGCCTGCTGGTACGGCGAGAAGGAGGGCCACATGAAAAAAGCCATCCAAAAGCTGCGTGCCGTATATCTCCGGCTGACGGTTCGCTGTTTCTCCGGCTTTGGGCACGGCGACATCATCAATCACCCGGCGCTGCTGGTATCGGAGCTGGAGCGCTTCTGTGAATGGTAACGGCGGATCACAAAAACCGAAAGGGGAGACACCATGAAGGTCACAACACTGGAAGAAAGCGCGATCCACGACATCGGACACGCCTTTGGCTACTACGACTACGGACAGGAAACGGGGATGACCGCTGCCTTTTCCGGCAAGGACGGGGTGGAGGAGTATATCTGCGCCTATGTGCGGGGGATGCTGCGGGGCGGCTTCCTCTATACCACGAGCCAGCGCGGTGAGGGCTACATCGCCTATAAGCTGCCGAAGGAAAAGCTGGGCTTTAAGACCATGTGGCCCATTGCGCGAGGCATGCTGCGCAACTCCAGCCTGAAACGGCTCATGGGCTTCGCTGCGGCCATGAAGCGGGGCGGAACGTCCCTCCAGAACCGCATGGACAAAGAGAAAACGCCCTACATTTTTGTGGGGCTTGTCTGCGTGCGGGAGCAGTATCAGGGGCAGGGCTATATGCGAAATGTCATGGACATCGCCTTTGCCGAGGGCGACCGCCTTCGTGTGCCGGTGATCCTTGAGACTGATGCACAGTCCAAGTGCGACAAATATGTCCATCTTGGCATGGAGCTGGCTGGTGTGCGGGACATGGGCGCATACGGCAAAATGTACGATCTTATCCGATATCCCGCCGCGGAGAAACAGTAACGGGTATAAAGGAAGCGAAGGATAACATGAAAATCACCATTATCGCAACGCTGATGATCTTTCTGGCCTATTTCTTCGTCCTGTACGGTGGAGTTGGGTTCATTCAGGACAAGAGGTTCTTTTCCTCCGCGCCCAAGGAGAATCTGGCCGCCATCCCCGACCGGAAGGAGCGGTTCCCCGGCGCCCATGCGGTAGGCTGGTTGATAGAGGTGTTCGCCATACTGTTGTTTCTTGGTGCGGCGGCCCTCAGCGTTTGGGACGGCATCCGGAATGATTTTGGCTTTTTGCGCTTTTTCGTGCGGTTTCTGGTCATGCTCTATGCCATGGAGATCTACGACATCCTGTTCTTTGACTGGGTGCTGCTGTGCCACTCCAACTTCTTTCCCCACTTCTATCCGGAGCTGAAAGGCGTGGTGGGCCCGCATATGTTCGGGTACAACAAGCGGACGCACATCCGGCACTTTATCATCTACATCCCTGCCTGCGCCGCGGCGGCGTGGCTGTGTACGCTTTTGTGAGAATGATCACGGGAGGCAGAAAAATGAACGAATTTAACGACATCGGTATTTCGCGGCAGTTGGACTGGCCGCGCATCGCGCATCTGTTCCGCGTCGGGCTGTTCGGCGCATTATTGACGCTGATCGGTGATATGATCCTCGGCTGGGGTGTGGAGGATGAGACGCTGGAGGGGGTTGGCCGGATGCTCTCCACCTATATCGGAACTTCCGACGGCGGCATTTTTGCCGCGGCTATGCTGGGCCTTTTCGGCATCACCATCGAGGGTTTGTGCTATTTCGGCGTCTACCGGCTGATGGTGGAGCACTCTCCCAAGTATGCCCACCGCTACCGGGCGGGCATTTTTGGCTATGTGATCTTTGGCGGCTGCGGCTTCCATGTGCCGGTGTGCGCCATGGTGTTCCTGACGAAGCACGGGCTGGCGGAGGCGCTTGTATGGAACTACGCGGCGTATTTCCTGCTGCCTGCCTTTGTGCTGTTCTGGGTATTCTTCCTGATCCTGGCAATCACGCAGATACAGGTGTTCGCAAAAGGGCTGACGCCCTATCCTAAGTGGTGCTGGGTGTTCTCTCTGCCCATCGGCATGGCGGCGGCCATGCTGCTGAATGTGTTCGGCAACCAGCCGTGGGTCAACGCCATCACCTGCGCATGGATCAGCGTGGGAAATCTCTGGATGTACGGCGGACTGCTGGCCATGATGAAGAACGTCAGGGCGCTTACCCCGCGTTCCTGAAAGGAGGAGAAAAAGTCATGTTGTATTCGGAAAAAGTAGTACGCTTCACGGCGGCACATCCGTGCGAGACGGTGACGGTAGACGGTGCCCAGTTCCGCTATTTGCTGAGCGGCAGAGAGAACGGGAAAACGCTGGTGTTCCTGAACGGCGGCATGAACACGCTGGAGATGTGGATGGACTATGTGGAGCCGCTTGCCGAGGACTGCCGTGTTCTTCTGTTCGACTATCCGCAGGAGCTGCGCACCAATCAGGAGCTTGTCACGGGGATGCGCGCTTTCTTCCAAAGGCTCGGCATTGCGGCGCCGATTTTCGTTGGAGCCAGTGATGGCGGCATGGTGGCCCAGATCTACGTGCAGAAATATCCGGGAGAGACCGGCGGTCTGATCCTTATTTCCACCGGCGGCATGGACGCGAACACGCTGAAAAGCCTGAAAAAACAATACTTTTTCGCGCCGCTGATGCTGTGGTACATGAAGCACTGCAACTACGAAAAGCTCAAGCCGACGCTCATCAAAGCGGGAATGAGCCACATCCGCAATGAAACGCCGGAAGAGATCGCATACGCGCAGGATATGTTCGAGACGATCTTCAAAGATTTCAAGCAGGAAAAGGACGTGCATATCTCCAGCCTGCTGGCCGACCTCATGAACCAGAAGCCCGTGACGGAGGCTGACTTTGCGGCGCTTGCGGGAAAGATCCTTCTTATCCTGCCGGATCAGGACTTTTTCTCCGGCGCAATGCAGCAGGATCTGATCCGGCTGATGCACGGGCCGAAGGTGTCCTACGTTTCCGGCGGGCATCTGTCCACAGTGCTGAGACCGGGAGATTATATCCGGACCATCCGCCCGTTTCTAGCCGACACCTTTTGATCCTGTCGGACGGTCACAGGAGGTAAAGACTGAATTGAAAAAAGCCCGTATCAGCAAAGCGCTGATACGGGCTTTTTCTATCGTGCGGAGGAACTCAGACCTTCCAGCCGGCGGCCTGCTGGCGCTCCACCACGAAGCGGCGGTAGAGCCCATCCACTGCGACCAGCTCCTCGTGGGTGCCCTGCTGGACGATCTGACCGTGATCCACCACGAAGATCCGGTCGGCATGGCGCACGGTCTTGAGCCGGTGGGCGATCATGATGACCGTCTTGTTGTGGGTCAGCTCGGCGACGGCCTCCATCAGCTCCTTTTCATTCTCCGGGTCGACGTTGGCCGTGGCCTCGTCCAGAATGATGATGGGCGCGTCCTTCATGATGGCCCGGGCGATGGAGATGCGCTGGCGCTCGCCGCCGGAGAGGGTCGCGCCGCCCTCGCCAATGACGGTATCGAAGCCGTCCGGCAGCGCCATGATGAAGTCATAGCACCGGGCCTTCTTCGCGGCGGCCTTTACCTCATCCATGGAAGCGTCGGGCTTGCCGAAGCGGATGTTGTTGGCGATGGTGTCGGAGAACAGATACGTCCGCTGGAACACGAAGGAGAAATTGCGGATCAGGCTGTCATAGCTATATTCCCGTACATCCCGGCCGCCAAGGGTCACGCTGCCGCCCTGCACGTCCCAGAACCGGGCCATGAGATGGCACAGGGTAGTCTTGCCGCTGCCGGAGGGGCCAACGATAGCAACGGTGGTCTTCTCCGGAATGGTCAGGGACACGTCCCGCAGAATGGGCTTGCTGTCATAGGAGAAGTCCACATGGGAGAGGGCAATGTCCTCCCGCTCCGGCGAAAGTTCCTCGCCGTCGATGTCCATAGGCGCGACGCTGAGAATGGCGTTGGCCTTGTCCACGCCAATATCGATGGAGCGGAACAGGGAGGAGAAGCTGCCTGCACTGTCCAGCTGCTCAAAGAGGATAAACGAGCAGATCAGCATTAAAAGGCAGTTGGTAAGGGCCATCGTGCCGCCAAAGTAAAAGGCAATGGCCGCGGCGCAGACGGCAATACCGGTGAGCTTGTTGATGACGAACTGCGCCAGCATGTAGAGCACCGACGGAAGCTCCATGCCGAAGGACGCTTTGCGAGCCTCCTCCACGGCGGCGTGCACCTGCGTGGTGGAATCGTGGGTCAGGTCAAAGTTCTTGACCTCGGCAATGCCCTGCACATATTCCAGCACCTTGGAGACAAGCTGCTCGTCGGCGTTAAATTTCCGCTGGGCCAGCGTTTGTTCCGCCTGCTGCATGGCGGCGTTGACGGCGAAGAACAGCATAAGGCCCGCCAGCGTGATAAGGCCCATGCGCCAGTCAAAGAGAAACATCATGACGGCAATAATGCCGGAGGTCAGGAAGCCACGGGTCGTGACCATCACCACGCGGGTGGCCACATTGGCCATATTCTCCATGGTGTTGGTGGTGACGGAGGTCACTTCGCCGAGGCTGTTGTCATTGAACCAGCCCATAGGCAGATAGCGCAGATGCTCCGCGATCTCGATGCGCTTGTTGGCGCAGGCCCGATAGCCCGCACGGGTCTGGAGCATGGTGGATTTCATGTTGATGGCAATGGTCACCACCAGCGAGACGACGATGACGCCAAGGCTCGTCCAGAGCGTGGTCATGGTGACGTTCTTCTCCAGCAGCGCCTGAATGACGATGGCGGCGGCAGGGATACGCATGGCGGAGCAGATGGCGCTGACCACGCCCAGCCAGATGGACGCCACAAACATTTTGCGGTTGTCCGCACCGCAGAAGGCAAAGAATTTTTTCAGTGTCCGGAACATCACACCACCTCCCCGTCATCTTTGACGCTGATGTGGGCATCCCACATGGTTTTATAGAGCGGGCAGGAGGCAAGAAGCTCCTCCTGTGTACCGGCGGCTTCGATGCTGCCCTGATTCACGACGATGATCTGGTCGGCGTCGGCGATGGTGGACAGCCGGTGGGCAATGACCAGCAGGGTCTTGCCCTTTACCAGTTTGGCCAGCGCCGACTGGATGACCGCCTCATTCTCCGGGTCGGTGTAGGAGGTGGCCTCGTCCAGAATGACGATGGGCGCGTCCTTCAGCATGGCACGGGCAATGGAGATGCGCTGCCGCTCACCACCGGACAGGTGTCCGCCGGAAGCGCCGCACACGGTTTGATAGCCGTGTTCCAGCCCCATGATGAACTCGTGGCAGCCGCAGGCCCTGGCGGCGGCGATGACCTCCTCGTCGGTGGCACCCTTTCTGCCCATTCGGATATTGTCCATCACCGTGAGGTCGAACAGGTAGTTGTCCTGCGACACATAGGCGATACGCTTCGTGCACTCAGTCAAGGGCAGGGTACGGATATCCACGCCGCCCAGCTCGATAGCGCCGTCCTTCACGTCCCAGAGGGAAGCGATCAGGCGGGCAATGGTGGATTTTCCGCTGCCGGAAGGCCCCACCAGCGCGTTGACCGTCCCCGGCTCGATGCGCAGACTGACGCCGTGAAGCACTTCCTTGTCGTGGTAGGCGAAGCGGACGTTTTTCAGCGCAATGGAGTTGTCCGCCGGAAGCCGTTCCGCCGTCTCCGGACGCTGCATATCCTCGCCGGAGAGAACGTCCGCCACCTCGCCCACGATGGTGGTCACCTGCGCGATATCGTCGGTGTAGGAAAAGGCGGTGATCAGCGGCTGCATGACGCCGAAGGACAGGACAATGACCGTCAGGAACGTTTCCGCCGAGAGCGTGCCGTGCATATAGAGCAGGCAGCCCGCCGGCAGGATACCCAGCAGCGTGGAGGGGAAGATGGACATGCCCGCCACCTGCCCGAACAGGCTGCCCCGCATCCAGTCGATGAAGCAGTCCGCGCCCTCCTTGGCGGCGGAGACGAACTTGGCGTAGCTGGTTTTGGACTGGCCGAAGGCCTTGATGACCTCAATGCCGCCGATGTACTCCACGGCGGTGTCATTGAGGGCCTTTGTGGAGGTGACGGTGCGCTGGAATTTCTCATTATACCCGCTGAACATGGACATGAAGCAGAGGATCCCCAGCGGCAGGACGATGAACATGGAAAGCCCCATGCGCCAGTCCTCGATAAACAGCAGCACCAGCACCGCCAGCGCACCCACGATGTTGGCGGTCATTTCCGGCAGCAGGTGGGCCAGCGTGGTCTCGATGGAATCCACCCGCTCCACGATGATGTTCTTATAGGAGCCGGAGGAACGGTCCAGCACCGTGCCCAGCGGCAGCGTGGCCAGCTTGTCCAGCAGACGGACACGGGTATTGGCCAGCACATGGAAGGTAGCGTGGTGGGAAAGGGAGGTGGACACGCTGTGCAGCACATAGCGCACCACCCAGAAGCCCGCCATCCAGGCGCAGAGCGTCAGGCACCGGGAAAGCTCCGCCGTGCCGTTTACCAGTGCGGTGATGATCTGAATAATGATGAAATACGGCGCGAGGGAGCAGATGACGCCCAGCAGCGCCGCCAGAATGCTCAGGGCGTATTCGCCCCGCCGGCCCTCCGCCAGCTCCATCAGCCACGAGGCGGCGGAGCGCTTGGGTTCAGAGGTTTTGTTCATTGGCAGCTCCTTCGACCTGTATCACGCCGCCAGATGCTTCTTTACGATGCGCTTGCCGATGGCGGCACCGATGAACGCGGCCACGATCACGCCTGCCACCAGCGCCACGGAGATCCAGGACTGCAAAAGCTCGGACGCGGCCAGAATGTTGTCCTGACGGCCGTCGGAGACTGCCTGCCCGGCCATGGCCTTGGCGGCGATGGCATAGGGGATGATAGTGCTGCCGAAGGCGGCCAGCACCTGATTGATGATATAGCTGATGGTCAGCGCCTTGGCGCTGCCGTAGCCGATCTTCCACAGCAGCAGCTCCGCGATCACGCCGGAGAGGATGAACAGCACGATATACGGCAGATACCCGCCCATAATGGCGCGGACGATGCTGTAAATGAGGATAGCGCCGGGCTTTTTCACCTTGGTGCCGATCATGAAGTAGATGACGCCTTCCAGCAGCGCGAAGAACACCGGCATCAGAATGATAGTGACGGGCGTCGCGTACAGCGCGGAACTGGCAAAGAAGATCACGACGTTGATAAGGGCCAGTAGGACAACGGTGATGATGTCCTTGATTTTCAGCTTATTGGTGGTTGCAGTGCTCATGGGAAAGACTCCTTTTTTGATCAAAATATGGTTGAACGCCACAAGGGCGGCGATCACAGAATAAGCCCGACGGCGACAGCCGCCAGCAGAACGACGCCGAACACGGCGTCCCACGGTGAGAACCGCAGCGACAGGTAGTTGCTCTTGCGGCGCTTCAGGTCGATGCCCCGCGTCTCAGCGGAGGCGGACAACGTCTCGGCAATGCGGATGACACGCAGCGCCATGGGGATGGTCAGGATCTCCAGATACGCGGGTAAGGCGCGAAGCTTTTCACCCAGTGTCCGGAACGCGCCGCGTGTGGCGATGGACTGCCGCAGCAGCTTCATGTCTCCCGACAGCACCGGGAAGAAGCGGAAGATGACCGCCACGATCATAATAAGCCGCTCCGGCAGGTGCATATTGCGCAGGGCTGCCAGTGTGCGGCTGGCCTCGTTCCGCCCAATCAGCGTCCGCATGGAGATGGCGATGGCAATGATCCGGGGGAACAGCACCAGCATGAAGGAAAATACTGTGTTGGGCAGCAGAGCGTTTGCCGCCCACAAAAGCCCGAAGCTCACGCCACCCGCCAGCGCCGTCCCGAGCCAGCCGTCAGCGACGGTCAGCAGGAGCAGCGCCGCATAGGTCGCGTATACCAGATGGTTGTTGGCGGTGGAGATCACCACCATCAGGGCCAGCCAATAGAGCAGCTTCGTCACCGGATGGAACAGCTCCTTGTGCGGTTTCAGCGGCGCGGCCTCAGTGGGATGGAAGTCCTCCATATATTGCCGGATGGTTTGCAGCTCACGCGCCGACTGTACGGGAAACTCTCTTTCCACCTGCCCGCCTGACAGCCCGATACAGCGGTCGCAGGCGCTGGCGATCAGCTCCAGATCATGGGTGATGATAAGGACGGTTTTCTCTTTCCGCATTTCCCGGATCAGCGCCGCGCACCGCTCCAGACTTTCCGCGTCCTGCCCTGCTGTCGGCTCGTCCAGCACGACAATGGGCTTGTCGGAAAGATACGCCATCATCAGCGTCAGCCGCTGCATCTGTCCGCCGGAGAGGGCAAACGGGTGCCGGTCACGACATTCCCACATGTCCATGCTTTTCAGCAGAGCTTCCGCTTTCGCGCCAAACTCCGGCGTCACCGCATGGCCGTATTGCAGCTCGTGCAGCACGGAGTTGGTGAAGAACTGGAACTCCGCCTCCTGCATGATGAACAGCACCTGCGATTGCAGCCGCTTCGGGCTTTGCGCCTTGCCGAACAGGGATATCTGCCCGCCGGAGGGCTTGTAAAGCCCCGCCATCAGCTTGCCGAGGGTGGTCTTGCCGCAGCCGTTGGCTCCCACAAGCCCCACGATCTCATGCTCCCGGACGGAAAAACTGACGCCGGAGAGGGTAGCGCCCGCTTTTCTGCCGTATGTATAGCGGACATCCGAAAGGGAAAGTGCCGCCGTCTCCGGCGGCTGCGGCTTCTCCGGTACGGCGATACCGGCAAGGTCGAGGGTGCGCAGGGAGAGCGCCTTTCGCTGCTCTGCCGAGAATGCTTTTGCTTCTTCGGCGGTATATTTTCTTTTGATCTCGCCGTCCGCCATGACCCAGTATTCGTCGGCAATATCGGCGAGATAGTAGAGTCGGTGCTCGCTGAGCAGCAGGGTCTTGCCCTGCTTTTTCAGCGCCAGCAGGATGCTTTTCAGCTGCTGTGTGGCCGCAAAATCCAGATTCGCCGTGGGTTCGTCCAGCAGGAAGATGTCCGTATCCATGGCCCATGCCGAGAGGATGGAGACCAGCTGTCGCTCGCCGCTGGACAGCTCGTAGACGTTGCGGTCCTTCAGCCGTTCCAGATGGAATACCCGAAACGCCTCGTCCACCCGCTGCCGTATTTCCTCCTGCGGTAAGCCGTGATTTTCCAGCCCGAAGGCCACCTCATTGGAACTGTTCACGGTGAAAAACTGGCTGCGGGGATCCTGAAAGACCGAGGCGGCCAGCTCGCCGATCTCACCGATGCTCATACCGGCGGTGTCCTGCCCGTTCAGGCGGCAGAAGCCTTTCAGCTCGCCCTCGTAAAACTGGGGGATCAGGCCGTTAAGGCACCGCAGCAGCGTGGACTTGCCGCAGCCGCTGCCGCCGCAGAGCACCACGCAGCGCCCCGCCGGGATGCTGCCGCTGATTTTTTGCAGCGCGGCCCGTTTTTCCTCCGCGTATTGAAATGCAAACTCAAAATCGATCATGTAATTCTCTTTCCTTTTGGTTAGCATAATCTAACCGAACACCGTAAGAAACGGACGGATAGACCGTCCGGCTCCTTTTAATGATTTATTTCAGTGTGTCGCATAGCTGCCGCCATCCGGCGTTGAAGAAATCCAGCAGCGCGTGCAGGCACGCAAGCATTTTCTCTTCCGCCAGATGCTCGTTCAGCAGCTGCCGGAAGTACCAGAACTGGGAGCCCATTAGCAGCCGGAGCGCGTCGGCGTTGGGGGCTTTTCCATAGACCTGACTGAAAAACGCAACGGTTTCCTCCGTTTTGCGCCGCATCAGCTCATTCAGCATCGCTTCCACGGAGCTACCGTCGCTGCGGCTGAAAAACAAAGTACATTCGTCGTAGTGCTCGGTCAGCAGCTTCATGTAGATGCGTTCTTCAAAGTCGATGGCGTGGAGCAGCGCCTCCGTGGTGCCGGATCGCCGGGCCTTCTCGTACTCCTGCACAGCAGGGGCAAAGGTTTCCTCCATATTACCCAGAAAATCCTGTAGGAGACTGACGAACAGTGCATCCTTGTTCTTGTAGCGGGTATAGATGGCCCCGGTGGTCACGCCGGCATTCTCCGCGATCTTGTGAAGGGATGCCTTTTGAAAGCCCTGCGCCAAAAATTCCGCGTAAGCCGCCTGAACGATCCCGTCGTCCAGAGAATGGTTCCTTGTGGTCATATGCAGCTCGCTCCCTCCATCGATAATGCTGTTATCAATAACGCCGTTATTATAATACGGCAAACTATAAAATGCAAGTACCCCAGTGTGTTTTTTGAGAAAATCACTTGACTTTTTTCCCCCATGCGGTATGGTAATAAAAGAACAGCAAAAGGAGCGGCGGCATGACAGATTCATTTGGAAGGACGATCACCTATCTGCGGCTCTCGGTGACCGAGCGGTGCAATCTGCGCTGTCGGTACTGTATGCCGGAGGAAGGGATCTGCAAAAAAGCGCACAGCGATATGCTGACGGAGGAAGAGATGGTGCAGGCGGTCCGCGCCGCGGCAAGTCTTGGTGTCTCAAAGCTGCGCGTCACGGGCGGAGAGCCGCTGGTGAAGAAGAACATCATCTCCATCTGCAAAAACTGCGCCGCCGTCCCGGGTATCCGCGAGGTCTGCATCACGACGAACGGCATTTTGCTTCCGCAGTATGCCGAAGAACTGAAACAGGCCGGTGTGAAGCGGGTCAACCTGAGTCTGGACACGCTGGATCCCGAGAAATACGCCCGTATCACACGCTGGGGCACGCTTTCGGATGCACTGGCGGGACTTCACGCGGCACTGAATACGGACTTTGAGAAGGTCAAGGTCAACGCCGTCCTGATCGGCGGCTGCAATGACGATGAAATCCCGGCGCTGGCGGAACTGACAAGGCGGTATCCCGTTGACGTGCGCTTTATTGAGCTGATGCCGATGCAGGCCCGCGACGAGTTCGGGGAGGAGGCGTTTCTGCCGGCGAAGGCCGTGCTTGAAAAGCTTCCGGAGGCGCAGCCCATCTC
>CAVBAZ010000247.1:0-4793 GCA_963593515.1 Bacteroidaceae bacterium | reverse complement strand
CTCCCATCTTCGAGGTTGCCGATTACGGCATCACCGGCGACCTGTTCAAGGTCGTCCCCGAGCTGATCGAGTCCATCAAGGCTCAGAAGGCTGCGAAATAACAACGCTTTCTTCCTTCTCTTCTTACATTGCAGGTACACTCCAAGACCCGCGGGCAGGCACCTCCCTCCTATACCACATCCAATCTTTCATCTCAGCGAAACCATGATTTATGGAAAGCTTGCTCATCTCTACCGACACCAATTTTAAGCGACTTTCAGCCTGCTCCGGGTCTGGAGCATCTGCAGTACAAGAGAGGTTTTTATGTGACATTGCCCGGAAGGGCGGCAAAATAAAGCAGAACAAGACGATCAAAAAACGAGGAGGTATACACATGACAGAAATTCGCTGGCACGGACGCGGCGGTCTGGGCGCGTTCACCGCGGCACGACTGCTGGGCTGTGCCGTATCGCTTTTTGAGGGAAAATACGCTCTGGCGTTTCCCTCCTTCGGCCCGGAGCGCCGCGGCGCACCGGTGTTCGCCTTCACCCGCATCGACGACAAGGCCATCACTGACCGCAGCGAGGTCGTTTCCTGCGATTGCGCCGTGGTGCTGGATGACACCCTGTTCGGAGACCCCGTCAAGAACGGCCTGAAGCCCGGCGCGACCGTCATCGTCAACACCACCAAGGACAAGTCCCAGTTCGCCATTGACGGCGTGCAGGTGGTCACCGTGGACGCCACGGGTCTGGCGCTGGAAATTCTGGGCCGCCCCATCACCAACGTGCCTCTGTTGGGCGCGCTGATCGCCGCCACCGGCATCACCAGCGTGTCCGCCGTGGAGGCCGCCATCGACGACCAGCTGGCTCCCAAGCTGCGGGAGAAGAACAAGAAGCTGCTGAACAAGACCTACGAGATCGTAAAGGAGGCGCTGTAAATGGAAAGACCTCTGGCTGATTTGACCTATGTTGTGAAGGAACTGCCTCTTGGCCCGTCCTTCCCCACCGGACAGCTGCATGACATCAGCTCCGGTATGCGTACCTTCCGTCCTGTTATCGACACCGAGAAATGCGTCAAGTGCCTGCGCTGCTTTCTGGTCTGTCCCGACGGCGCCATCGACAAGTCCGGCGCTGCTCTGGAGATCGACTATGACTACTGCAAGGGCTGCGGCGTGTGCAACCGCGCCTGCAAGCTGGGCGCTATCACCATGATAAAGGAGGCAGAAGTATGAGCGGAAAGCTGTTTGTTTCCGGCGACGAGGCTGTGGCACTGGCCGTGCGCCAGGCGAAGCCTCATGTGATCGCCGCTTACCCCATCACCCCGCAGACCATCGTGGTGGAGCGGTTGTCCGACTTCGTGGAGGACGGCTCTCTGGAGAGCGAATACCTGTATGTGGAGTCTGAGCACAGCGCCATGTCCGCCTGCCTGGGTGCCAGCGCTATGGGCGCACGCGCCTTCACCGCTACCTCCAGCCAGGGCCTGCTGTACATGGTGGAGGGCCTCCACTACGCCAGCGGCTCCCGTTTCCCCATCGTGATGATGAACGCCAACCGTTCCATCGCCACCCCCTGGAACATCTACGGCGACCAGCGCGACTCTCTGGCCGAGCTGGAATCCGGCTGGGTGCAGCTGTACGCCGAGAACGCCCAGGAGGCCTACGACACCATCCTGCAGGCCTATAAGATCGCCGAGGATCCCGAGGTCATGCTGCCTGTCATGGTGAATCTGGACGGCTTCGTGCTGACCCACACCTATGAGCTGGTGAGCCTTGCCGAGCAGGGTAAGGTGGACGCCTACATCCCCTATCAGAAGTTTGAAAACCGTCTGGATCTGGACGCTCCCCGCGGCACCTGCATCACCGCAGGCCCTCCGTACAACACGGAGTTCCGCTATCAGCAGCATCTGGCGACCCTGAAGGCTGCCGAGAAGGTCAACGAAGCTGACGCCGAGTTCGGCAAGCTGTTTGGCCGCAGCTACGGCGGCATGGTGGAGGCTTATCGCTGCGACGACGCAGAGGCCATCCTCATCACGCTGGGCAGCGTGGCCGGTACCACCCGCTGCGTGGTGGACGCGCTGCGTGAGCAGGGCAAGAAGGTGGGTCTGCTGAAGATCCGCTGCATGCGTCCCTTCCCCAGCAAGGAAGTGGCCGGGATCGTGAAGAACGCCAGGTTCGTGGGTGTGCTGGAAAAGGACATCAGCTTCGGCTTCGAGGGCGTTGTCTACACTGACGTCTGCTCCGCACTGAAGAGCGCCGCCGTGGACGTTCCCGCCGCCAATTATGTGGGCGGTCTGGGTGGCCGCAGCATCTCCAAGGCCGACATTGAGGGCATCTATACCGAACTGCTGAACGGCAGCGCCAAGGTTGGCGAAGCCAACTTTGTGAATCTGAGGAGGGATATTTGTGGCGCTTAACGCAAAAACGATCACCAATAAGGAATATTTCTACGGTCATAAGGCCTGCGGCGGCTGCGGCGCGGCGCTGGCTATTCGTCTGGCCCTGAAGGTGCTGGGCGACCGCGCCATCGCGGTGATCCCCCCCAACTGCATGTCCACCGTGGCATTCATCTATCCCCATATGCCCCTGTTCGTTAACGGAATAGTTCCGCCTTTTGCTGCTACAGCATCTACAATGAGCGGTGTTCTGGCAGGCGCGAAGGCGCAGGGCTTTGAGGACTACCACGTGGTGGGCTTCGCCGGTGACGGCGGCACCGCCGATATCGGCCTGCAGGCCCTGTCCGGCATGATCGACCGCAACGACAAGGCCATCTTCATCTGCTACGACAACGAGGCGTACATGAACACCGGCGTGCAGAAGTCCGGCCTGACCCCCTACGGCATGAAGACCACCAACACCCCCTCCGGCAGCCGCATCCACGGCAGCCAGAGCAGCAAGAAGCGCATGTTCGAGATCGTGGCCGCTCACGGCATCCCCTACGCCGCCACCGCCTCCCTGGGCTATCCCGAGGACTACCTGGCCAAGGTGGAGAAGGCCATGAACACCGACGGCACGTCTTACATCCATGTGATGGCTCCCTGTCCGACCGGCTGGGGCACCGCCTCCGACGTGACCGTGGACATCGGCAAGGAGGCCGTGGACTGCGGCCTGTGGTATCTGGCCGAGTTCGAGAACGGCAAGTTCACCGTCAACCGCGATCCCAAGGAGTTCTCCTCCGTGGAGGATTACCTGAAGAAGCAGAGCCGCTTCACCAATCTGGACGACCATGACCTCGCCCGTATCATTGCCGAGCGCGACGCCACCTGGCAGCGCATCCGCAACGACTGGGTGAAGTAAGGAGAAACGACATGAAAACTGCCAAGGAATATAAAGACAGCCTCCGCGACCGGAAGATCAAGGTCTATCTGAAGGGCGAGCTGCTGGATCCCAAAACCCTGATTGACCACCCCTTCATTCGCGGTCACGTCAACTCCGCCGCCATGACCTACGCGCTGGCGGGCGTGAAGGAGTACGAGGATCTGATGACCGCCACCTCCCATCTGACCGGTAAGAAGATCAACCGCTTTACCCACATCCACCAGTCCACCGAGGATCTGGTGAAGAAGGTGAAGATGCTGCGCATGATCTCCCAAAAGACCGGCACCTGCTATCAGCGCTGCGTGGGTTTCGACGCCATGAACGCCACCTACTCCGTCACCTACGAGATCGACCAGGCCATGGGCACCAACTACCATGAGCGGTTCAAGAAGTATCTGGAGTATGTGCAGGAGAACGACCTGATGATCGCCGGCGCGATGACCGACGTGAAGGGTGACCGCAGCCTGCGACCCGGTCAGCAGAAGGATCCCGATCTGTTCGTCCATGTGGTGGAAAAGCGGGATGACGGTATCGTCATCCGGGGCGCCAAGGCCCACATGACCGGTATGGTCAACAGCCATGAAATGCTCATCATGCCCACCATGGGCATGAAGGAGGACGAGGCGGAGTACGCCGTCTGCTGCGCCATCCCCGTGGATGCCGAGGGCGTGCTGCACATCTTCGGCCGCCAGACCAACGACGACCGCAAGTGCGAGGGCGACGTGGATCAGGGCAACGCCCAGTACGGTATCGTGGGCGGCGAGTGCCTGACGGTGCTGGAGAACGTGTTTGTTCCCTGGGATCGCGTGTTCATGTGCGGTGAGACCGCTTTCTCCGGATTGCTGGTGGAGCGCTTCGCCTGCTATCACCGCGCCAACTACGGCGGCTGCAAGAGCGGCGTGTCCGATGTGGTCATCGGCGCTGCGGCTCTGATGGCCGATTACAGCGGCTACGGCAAGGCCAGCCACATCAAGGAAAAGCTCAACGAGATGATCCACAAGGAGGAGACGCTGTTCGCCTGCTCTCTGGCCTGCTCCTGCGAGGGTAAGTGCACCGCCTCCGGCGCGTACTTCGTCGACCCCCTGCTGGCCAACGTGGGCAAGCATAATGTCACCCAGCTGATCTATGAGATCGACCGTCTGGCCCAGGACATCGGCGGCGGCATCATTGCCACCATGCCCTCCGAGTCTGACCTGAAGAGCCCCGAGATCGGCCACTATGTGGACAAGTACCTCCGCGGCGTGGAGTGCGTTCCCACCGAGGATCGTATGCGTGTGGGCCGCCTGATCGAGAACATGACCGGCGGCACCGCTCTGGTGGAGTCCATGCACGGCGCTGGTTCCCCCCAGGCCCAGAAGGTCATGTATTCCAAGCTGTCCTCTCTGGAGCAGAAGAAAAAGTTCGCCGCCGCCATTGCAGGCGTCGGCCACGGCGAGAAGAAGGAGTAAACCATGGAACTGCGTATTTCTGAGCTTGCCAAGCAGTACCCCGCCTCCGGCAT
>CAVBAZ010000246.1:0-8011 GCA_963593515.1 Bacteroidaceae bacterium | reverse complement strand
TTCCATGCTGATTTTGATGCCAGCCCCCCTTGCCAACGATTTTGTTACACATACGAAGGGAACGGTTTGTTTGACTTTGTTCGCAGAAAGGTATATAATATATGCAGTAAAAAACTGCGACAGGGCCAATTACCAGCCGCGCTATCCAACAGTCCTGTGCTTTCCGCAGGGCTGTTTTTGCTATTTTGAGATAAGGAGAATGTCCATGGAATATATGTCCATCACACAGGCAGCAGAGAAGTGGGGAATCATCCAACGCCGTATTCAAGTCCTCTGCAAAGAGGAGCGCATCCCCGGTGCGATCCGTATCGGTTATGTATGGGCCATCCCCGCAGATGCCGAGAAGCCAAAGGACGCAAGGGTGCGAAGTGGGAAGTATGTGAAGGCGACACGAGAGAAAAAAGATGGTATAGTAAAAAGTGGAATAACTCCACTCGTTGTACAGCAAATCTGCGATTTAGCAAAGCGTCATGACGTAAAAAAAGTGATTCTCTTTGGATCACGGGCAAGGGGAACATTTCAACGGACAAGTGACATTGACTTAGCGTTGCAGGGCGGAAATATTTCTCAATTTCGTGTAGATGTAGAAGAGGAAACCCATACGCTGCTGACCTTTGACGTAGTGAATTTAGCATCTGACTTATCACCTGAACTGAAGAAAGCCATCAATGCAGAAGGAGTATTGCTCTATGAAGAAGTTTGAAAATTACCGGAAGAATTTGGCCGTTCTGCGTCTCTCTAATCAACAAGACCGGACAAATGAATTTATTGTGAGCGGCATTATTGATAAATTTGCCATTCAGTTTGAGCTTGCTTGGAAGGTTCTGAAAGAATTGCTGGCCTATGAAGGTGTGGAGGCAGCACGAACCGGCTCTCCACGTGAGATCATTAAGCAGGCGTATCAGTATTACCCCTGCATTCAAGAAGATGTGTGGTTGAATATGCTGTCGCAGCGCAATAATATGGCGCATATTTACGATGGCAATGCTGCAAGCGCTTTAGCACAGGAGATCATTGATCGTTTTATTCCGGCTTTTGATGAATTGGAACACAGCATTTGCACCAGATATGGATCGATTTTAGAGACGCTTTAAGGGAGAAGAAAGTATGGCTCTTGAGAATAAATTAGGCATCACCAGCTCCGCTGAGCTTGCCCGCGAGGAGGAGCGTATCAGTAAAAAGAAGGCAGTTGAACTCTTTGAAAGCGGCACACTGGACAAGCTGGAGCCGGGGAAGTTTGCATCACTGCAAGCGATCCACAAGGCGCTGTTTGAGGATATCTACGACTTTGCGGGGCAGCTTCGCACGGTGAATTTGGCAAAGGGAAACTTCCGCTTTGCGCCGCTGATTTATCTGGAGGCGGCGCTGGCCAACATCGACAAGATGCCGCAGTCCACCTATGACGAGATCATCGAGAAGTATGTGGAGATGAACATTGCCCATCCATTCCGCGAGGGCAACGGACGCAGCACACGCATCTGGCTTGATCTGATGCTGAAAAGCGGCATCGGTCAGGTGGTGGACTGGAGCAGGGTGGACAAGGAGGATTACCTCCTTGCCATGGAACGCAGCCCCATTAAAGACGTAGAGATCAAGGTGCTGCTGAAAGATGCCCTTACCGGCAACGTGAACAGCCGCGAGGTCTTTATGAAAGGCATCGACCACAGCTATTATTACGAGGGATATACGACGTTCAAGGCAGAAGAACTGTAAAAGATTTCAAAGAGCAAAGTGAATCACACATAGAAAGGGTGATGGTTTTGCAGTACTATGCACATGTTCGGGAAAATGTCAATGGCAATAAGGAATATCAGACGGTTGCCCAGCACCTTACGGGTACGGCTGAGCTTTGCCGCAGTTTTGCGGCGGCATTTGAGGCGGTAGCCGACGGGGAACTGACAGGACTGGCCCACGACATTGGCAAATGCACAGATGCTTTTCAGGATCGTCTGCTGAATGATGGTCCTATTGTTGACCACGCCACAGCAGGAGCGATAGCCTGCGCCATGCGGGGCAACCGCTATGCTTCTGCCTGCGTGGCGGGGCATCACGACGGTTTACCGGATTTCGGCAACATGCGGACAGCCCGGAAGGATGATGGGACGTTCTATGGACGGCTACTGAAAGGACGCGACAAGCGGTGCTTGGAGCGCTGCGGCGACAGCGGCGTGGCGTTACCTCCACCGACGGTCTCGGCAGCGCAGAAGCTTGATTCTCTGCAAGCCTCGTTTTGGACGCGAATGCTCTATTCCTGTCTGGTGGACGCCGACTTTCTGGATACGGAGCAGTTCATGAACGGTGAACGGGGACGGGGCGGATACGATGATATCCCTACGCTATTGGCACGGCTGCAAGCGTATATCGAGCCGTGGCAGCAGCCCAAAACAGAGCTGAACCGACTGCGCTGTGAAATCTTGAATACCTGTATACAAACGGGCAGTAAACCAAAAGGTATTTACACGCTGACAGTCCCAACCGGCGGAGGAAAAACGGTGGCTTCGCTGGCATTTGCGCTGCGTCATGCGGTGAAGCACGGGATGCAGCGGGTGATCTACGTCATCCCGTACACCTCTATCATTGACCAGAACGCTCAGGTGTTCCAGGATATTCTGGGGAGCGGCAATGTGCTGGAGCACCATTCCGGCGTGCAGTTCGACCTCTCCGACGGCGCACCGGCGGAGGACGTCCGGAAAGCGCTGGCTACGGAAAATTGGGACATGCCGGTAGTGGTGACCACGGCGGTGCAGTTCTTTGAGTCCCTATACGCCGCCCGTTCTTCCCAGTGCCGCAAGCTGCATAATCTGGCCAACAGCGTCATTATCTTCGACGAAGCACAGATGCTGCCGCTGCCGCATCTGCGGCCCTGCGTGGCGGCCATGGCATCTCTGGCGGAGCGATTTCACTCCACAGTGGTGCTTTGCACTGCAACGCAGCCGTCGCTGGACGATCTGCTGCGCACTTATGCGCCAAGCTATCCTGTGACGGAGCTTTGCCCGCAGACGGCGGCGCTGCATGACCGATTCCGCCGCGTGACCTTCCGTCAGGCCGGAACGCTGACGGACGAGGCGCTGGCGGAGCAGCTGAGCGGGCAGCGGCAAGTCCTCTGCATCGTCAACAGCCGTAAGGCGGCTCAAAGCCTATATGCACTGCTGCCGTCGGAGGGCAGCTACCACCTGTCCACCCTGATGATCCCCGCCCAGCGTCAGGCGCTGCTTGGTGAGATCAGAGAACGACTGAGACGGGACGAACCGTGTCGGGTGGTCTCCACCTCGCTGATTGAGGCGGGTGTCGATGTGGATTTCCCTGCCGTGTACCGGGAGCTGGCAGGGTTGGATTCCGTCATGCAGGCGGCTGGACGCTGCAACCGCGAGGGAAAGCGTCCTGCGGAGGAGAGCATTGTCACGATCTTCGAGCGGACGGAGCTGCCGCCGTTGCTGTTCCAAACCGCCATTGGAGCGGCCAGAGAAGCGCTTGGCGGTGATCGCGACCCTGCCGTATTGGAGACGATGGCACGGTATTTTCACAGTCTGCGCGATCTGACCGGCGACACACTGGACAAACAGGGCGTTATCAAGGCATTCACGCAGGGGATCGAGGGCTGTGAATTTCCGTTCCGGACGGTGGCGGAGAAGTTCCATCTCATCGACCGAAATACATACACCGTTTACATTCCCTATGGCGAAGGCGCGGCGCTGCTCCAACGGCTGAGAGATGGCGAGTGCTCCAAGGAGCTGTACCGCAAGCTGGGACGTTATGCCGTTTCCGTATATGACAAGCACTTTCAGGCGCTGTATCATACAGGCGCGTTGCTGACGGCGCGGGACGTTCCTGCATTGGACGGTGACAGCGCGATATTGACAGATCTGACGCTGTACAGCGAGACTACGGGACTGTCTCTGGAGCCGGAGAACGGTAAGGCGGAGTTTATCTGAAAAATGGCAGAAGGACGGCCTACCCGTCCTTCTGCCTGATACCATAACTGTTTAAGACTATTTTTCAATCCACACCATCTTGCGGCGACACATGCATTATATAACAATTATTTATTGTTGTCAATTCATTTAACTGTTAAATACTATAAAAAATTATATGCCGCACTTTTTAACATATGCAAGCTAGATGTAAAAGATAAAAGAAGGGAGTGATTTTATGGCGATACAAGTGGAAGTGTGGGGCGATTACGCGCTGTTCACCCGGCCGGAAATGAAAACAGAGCGTGTATCTTACGATACCATGACGCCGTCGGCAGCCCGCGGGCTGCTGGAAAGCATTTACTGGCACCCTGGCCTGAAATGGCGCATTGACCGCATCCATGTATGTAGCCCCATTCGCTTCACCAACATTCGCCGCAACGAAGTGAAGGATACCATCAGCGCCCGCAAGGTAAAAACTGTGATGGAGAAGGGGAAGGGAGAACTGTATCTCGCCACACCAGATAGCATCCAGCAGCGGGCAGCCATGGTGCTGCGGGACGTACATTATGTGATCGACGCCCATTTTGACCTGACGGAAAAGGCTGCGCCGGGTGACAATGCCGGAAAGTTTCAGGATATCATCAAGCGCCGTCTGGAGCGGGGGCAATGTTACAGTATGCCCTATTTTGGTACGCGGGAGTTTCCCGCTCATTTCCGCCGCTGCACGGAGCTGCCGCCCTGTCCGGATGAACTGAAGGGTGTCCGTGATCTGGGTTGGATGCTGCTGGATATGGACTACACCAATCCCCAGAACATTACGCCCCGGTTCTTCCGCGCCAGCCTGACGGATGGCGTGATGGTCGTGCCGCCATGGGACAGCGAGGAGGTGAGGGGATGATCCTGCAAGCGCTGACGCGGTATTACGAGGATCTTCTCCAGCGCGGCGAGATCACCGCTCCCGGATGGAGCCCGGCAAAAATCAGCTTTGCCCTGTGTCTGGATAAAGACGGTCAGGTGACGCAGATTGTCAATATTCAACAGCCGTCCGAAAAGGGAAAGGCTCTGATACCCCAGACGATCGAAAAGTTGCCTGCCCCGGTAAAGCGCACCGTTGGTATTGCTTCCAACTTCCTGTGGGACAACTCCGCCTACCTGCTGGGCGTTGACCAGAAGGGAAAGCCGGAGCGCAGCCGGGATTGCTTCCGCGCTGCCGCAAGCCTGCACCATACCGTATTGGATGGCGTGGATTCGCCCATTGCCAAAGCGATTCTTGCTTTTTTCGATACCTGGCAGCCTGAAAAAGCGATGGATCACCCCGCCCTGGCCGGACAGTACGAGGCAGTCACCGCAGGCGGGAACTTGCTGTTTCGGGCAGATTGCTGCGATTCTCACAAGGACACCGCCATCCGCGAGGCGTGGCAGCGGCATCGGGACGGTGCGGACGCAGACGCCGTAAGGATGCAGTGCCTTGTCACAGGCCGTGAGGATGAGATCACTGCCACCCATCCCGCCATCAAGGGTGTGCGGGATGCCCAGTCCAGCGGCGCGGCGCTGGTGTCGTTCAATGCACCGGCCTTTTGCTCCTATGGACGGGAGCAGAACTACAATGCCCCGGTAGGCAAATACGCCGCATTTGCCTACACCGCCGCCCTGAACCATCTGCTGGCCAACAGGGATAACGTGCAGGTCATCGGTGATACCACCATCGTCTGCTGGGCGGAGGGTGCGGATCCGGTTTATCCCGATATGTTCATGTCCTTCATGTCTGACAGTATGCCATCGACCATATCGGACAACGACCTGCGCGCGGCCTTGAGGGAACTGGCAGCAGGGCGGCCCTGCAATGATCTAGGCGTCGATCCCAACCGTACCTTCTACATTCTGGGTCTGGCGCCCAATGCGGCCCGGCTTTCTGTCCGCTTCTTCCTGCGGGACAGCTTCGGCAGGCTGATGCGGAACGTCAACGACCACTATGAGCGGCTGGAGATCGTGAGGCCCGCCTATGCAAAGCCCGGTCTGCTGTCCCTGTGGGCACTGCTGCGGGAGACGGTGAATCTCAATTCCAAGGATAAGTCTCCTTCGCCGGCCATGGCGGGCGCCACAGCGCGGGCCATCTTTTCCGGCGGACTGTACCCCGCGTCGCTGCTGGAAGCCGTCATGCTCCGCATCCGTGCAGAGCGGAATATCACATGGGGCCGCGCGGCCATCATCAAGGCGTATTATCTGAAAAATCCACATACAGACTGTCCAGAGGAGGTTTTGACCGTGAGTCTCAACGAAGCCAGTACCAACATTCCCTACACGCTGGGCCGGTTGTTCTCCGTTTATGAAGCGGCGCAGCAGACGGCAAATCCCGGCATCAACACGACCATCAAGGATAAGTATTTCAACTCGGCGGCGGCCATGCCCGCCAGCATTTTCCCGGTGCTGAACAATCTCTATCAGAAGCATCTGCGGAAGCTGGAGACCGGACAGCGCATCTATTTTGACAAACAGGTCAGCGCATTGAAAGGCGTGTTGGGCGAGAGTTACCCCACCCGCATGACACTGGCCCAGCAGGGTGCTTTCGATCTTGGCTACTATCACCAGACACAGAAGCGGTACACGAAATAAGGAGGAGAATGAAAATGTCTGAGCCTATCAAGAACCGGTATGAATTTGTGGTATTTTTCGACGTAGAAAACGGCAACCCCAACGGCGACCCCGACGCGGGCAACATGCCCCGCGTAGACCCGGAGACCGGCTACGGTCTGGTGACGGACGTCTGCCTGAAGCGCAAGATCCGCAACTATGTGGAGATGGCGAAGGAAGGCGAGGAGGGCTATCGCATCTACATCAAGGATGGCGTGCCCCTGAACACCAGCGACAAGGAGGCTTGCGCCTATGTGGGCGTGGACGCGGACAAGCTGAAGGAGGCCAAGAAGAAGGACGAGCAGCTGGACGAAAAGCTGCGGGATTTTATGTGCCGGAATTTCTATGATATCCGTACCTTCGGCGCGGTCATGACCACCTTTGTCAAGGGTGCGCTGAACTGCGGACAGGTGCGTGGGCCGGTGCAGCTTGGGTTTGCCCGCAGTGTTGACCCAATCATGCCCCAGGAGGTCACCATCACCCGTGTAGCCATCACCACGGAAGCGGACGCGGAGAAGAAGGGCACCGAAATGGGCCGCAAGTACATCGTTCCCTATGGCCTGTACCGGGCGGAGGGCTACGTTTCCGCCAATCTGGCCCGCAAGACCACCGGATTTTCCGAGGATGACCTGAACCTGCTGTGGACGGCGATCCTGAATATGTTCGAGAATGACCACTCCGCCGCCCGCGGCAAGATGGCCGTGCGTGAGCTGATCGTATTCAAGCACGACTCCGAACTGGGCTGTGCCCCGGCCCATAAGCTGTTTGATCTGGTGAAGGCCGCTCACAAGGACGACGTTACTACCCCCAGAAGCTACGACGACTACACCGTTATGGTGGACGAAGCAGCCTTGCCCGCCGGTGTTACCTGCACACGGCTGGGGTGATCTATCCGGAGGAGAGCTTTCTCCAGCTCTCCGGCTTGCAGCATTTCAAATTCTGCCGCAGACAATGGGCGCTGATCCAGATCGAAAATCAATGGGCGGAGAATTACCGCACCACGGACGGCGCGATCCTCCACGAGCGGGCCCACGATAAGGACTTCACCGAGAGCCGCGGCGACCTGCTCATTACACGGGATATGCGGATATTCTCCCCGACCCTGGGCGTTTCCGGCGCTTGTGATGTGCTGGAATTTCACCGCAGCAGCACCGGTATTCCGCTGAAAGGAAAGGATGGCCTGTGGCAGCCTTACCCGGTGGAGTACAAGCGCGGCAGGCCCAAACAGGACACCACGGATGCCTTGCAGCTTTGCGGACAGGCCATGTGTCTGGAGGAGATGCTCTGCTGTGAGATCCCAGTTGGCGCATTGTACTACGGCGAGACACACCGCCGTACAGAGGTCGAATTTACGCTGGAGCTGCGGCAGGAGGTAAAGGCGCTTCTTGAGGAGATGCATGCTCTGTACGAGCGTGGCTGGACACCGAAGGTGAAGCCCACCAAGTCCTGCAATGCCTGTTCTCTCA
>CAVBAZ010000245.1:0-2166 GCA_963593515.1 Bacteroidaceae bacterium | reverse complement strand
ACGCATACCCGGACGTGTTCTCTTTTACTTTACAGATACCGTGCGAACAGGCACAGCATGGAGATCGTCACCGCCAGCACCGTCGCCGGTGCGCAATAACGGCAGTAGCGGCCCCACGAAACCTTATAGCCGTTCTGCGCCGCCACGGAGATTCCCACCACGTTGGCGGAAGCGCCGATAGGGGTCGCGCTGCCGCCCAGATCAGTGCCCAGCGACAGCGCCCATGCCAGCGCCGTCAGATTCACGCCCTGCGCGGCGGCCATGGACTGGATCACCGGCACCATGGTGGCGGCAAAGGGGATGTTGTCGATAAACGCGCTGGCCACGGCGGAGATCCACAGGATGATGGCCAGCATCATCTTGCTGCTGCCGCCGCTGAGCTGGGCGATACCGCTTGCCAGCACGTCCAGACAGCCGGTGCGCTGCAAGCCGGACACCGCCACAAACAGCCCAATGAAGAACAGCAGCGTCTTGTGATCGATCTTGCGGAACAGTCCCAGTGCCGATCTGATGCCAGAGGTGCACCAAACCACCAGCGCGGTCAGCACCGCCGCGATGCAGCCGATGGCACTGACGGTCAGCCCCGTTCTGGCGTGCGTCACCAGCAGCGCCACCACCAGCAGGAACACAGCGCCGCAGCCATAGAAGGCCGGACGATCCGTCACCACCGAGGCCGCGTCAGGATAGGCGATGTCCGCCGGACGATCCTTTTCACTTGCCATCAGCGGGCGGCAGAAGCACAGATAGAAGTACAGTACCGCCGCAACAAAGCAGAGCAGGGCGATCAGTCCCGTATTGGTCAAAAAGTCCGTAAAGCTGAAGCCCAGAGACGTACCGATGATAATGTTGGGCGGGTCGCCGCACATGGTGGCGCTGCCGCCCAGATTGGCGCAGAATATCTCCGCAAGGATCATGGGGATGGGATCGAACCGCAGCAGCTGGGCCAGCTCCGCTGTTACCGCCGCCAGAAACAGCAGCACGGTGATGCTGTCGATAAACATGGACAGCACGCCGCTGACCAGCATGAAGCACAGCAGCAGCGGCACCGTCCGATAGTGTACCCATCCGGCGATCTTCAGACACAGCCAGCGAAAGATACCGCCCTGCGCCATACCCGCCACCATCACCATCATACCGGCCACAAAGGTGATGGTCGACCAGTTGATACCGCCGGAGGATTCCGCCGCCTCATACCAGAAGTCGGAGCGGAAAAAGCAGGTCAGGTTCAGCGTTTCCCAGATATCCGTCCAGCTATGGCGGCACAGGCCGAATACCACCAGCAGTACCGCCGCGCCGCCGCCCAGCGTCACCCAGTGTCGGGGGAAGCGATCCCATATGATAAGGCCAAACATTACCACAAATATCACAATGGCACAAATTCTGTCCATAGACACGCCTTCTTTCCTTCCCAATGGACGCCTGTATTTTAGCACCGGTTTTGGGAAAGTCAATGTGGTTTTCCGACAAAAAAGCCGTGATTTTTGTCACGGCTTCATAGTGCTTTTTATGGAAAAACGGCGGTACACGCTTGTGTACCGCCGTTTTCTGTTATCCCCTGTTCCCAAGGTCAACGTACTGGCTCAATCGGGTGTTCATGTCCTCCCGGGCGCTGTCGCTGAGCGTCAGGTGCCGTCCGGCCGCCAGATCGTTGAATGTCCCGCAGTCGGCGCAGTAGTCAACGCACCTGCCGCTGCCGTCGATGAGACGCTCTGAGATGCAGTCCGTCAGGCCATCCTGCCAGTCCTTGGATCTCAGGCACCGGTCGATGGCCGCGGCGTCCTGGGCAGAGAGTTGGATGTCCGACATCGTCCATTCCGTACTGCCGCAGCCCGCCAGCACGAAAACGCACAGCACGGTCAACAACAGGGCTATCAGTTTTTTCATGGCATTACCTCCGTCAAAAAGGGCAGTCTACTCCTCCGTGGGCATTTTCCACGCCGTCAAATCGGTGTGCAGCAGCTCGTGGGAACGGTGGCTAAGCGGCTTGTGGAAGTAGGCGTTGTACAGCGCCCGCACCTCCGGATTCTCGTGTGAGAACCGGACAGGGGCGTTTTTGTCGATGTTCCACAGGATGTCGCTCCGGGGCCCCGCCAGCTCCACGCCGTCCCGGATGGGCTGTCCGCCACCGCCGACGCAGCCGCCGGGACAGGCCATGACCTCCACGAA
>CAVBAZ010000244.1:0-16207 GCA_963593515.1 Bacteroidaceae bacterium | reverse complement strand
GTTCCATCACTATTTTCTCATATCTGTCTACCCGTCTCTATATTTTACGCTTACGACACATTCGGCAAACAACGCGCCGCCAAGGATCAGTACCGCACCGATCATCTGCGCCGTCGTCAGACGCTCGTGCAGCAGCAGGGCAGAGAAGACCACGGCGCTCAGCGGCTCCAGATAGCCGCAAACCGCAACGGTCTGAACAGAGAGCGCACCGATAGCGGAGAAGTAGCACCAGCAGCCAAAGCCGGTGTTTACGATGCCCAGCAGCAGTATCCACGGCCAGCTTGCACCGGTGACGGACATGGCCAGCCCGCCCTTACACAGCAGAATAAGGAATACCGCAGCGGCGGCCGAAAGCATTTGCAGCAGGGAATTTTCCATGCCGTCCACGCCCTTGGCCTTTTTGTTGAGAATCAGCATGACGGCGTAGCATACCGCGCTCATGATGCCGTAAAGGAAACCTACCACGTTGATCTGTCCTCCGCCCAGACCGTTCACCAGTACGATACCGCCGCAGACACAGACAAAGCCTGTGACCTTTACCCAGGTCAGCGCCTCATGAAACACCAGGGGCGACAGGGCCATGACGATCACCGGCCCGCTATAATACAGCAGTGATGCAGTGGATACGCCGATGATGCGGTATCCGGCATACAGGAACATCCAGCCGGCCCCCATGGCCGCGCCGGACAGCAAAACCAGCGTGACATCCCGGCCACGCCCGGTAAAGGAAAAACGGTGACCGGACAGGAAGAAAAAGGTCAATAAGCTCACGCTGCCTAACAGCGTCCGCAGCAACACGATCTGCCCGCTGTCAAGGGCGATATGGCTGGCAACAAAACCATTGAAACCAAACAACAGTAATGCGACGAGATAGCGGATGAAAAAACGGTGCTTCTGATACATGAAAAGGCCTCCTGACAGCGCGAAAAAGCGACGCAGCGGAGGAGAGAAAACGGGTTCGCCGCTGCGCCACTTTTTGGTGGTTGACAAAATTCTACATCCATCGTATCCTTGAGTAAAGTGAGAATTTTTCAAATGTGATTTGAAGATTTGTCAAACATAGGAGGACAGATATGGAGAGCGAAAAGTGCCGCGTACTGCTGTGTGCTATTGATAAAGGCTCCATCACCGCGGCAGCGGAGACCATGGGTTATACCATCTCCGGTGTCAGCCGCATGATGGCGGCGCTGGAAAGCGAGATCGGCTTTCCGCTGCTGCGCCGGGGCAGGGAAGGGGTCACCCCTACCAATGAGTGCCTGCGGCTGCTGCCGTCGCTGCGTGAGATGGTGGCGCAGGCGGAGCAGTGCCGCCAGATGGCAGGAGAGCTGCGGGGCATCATTTCCGGCACAGTGGCCATCGGCACATTTTCCAGCGTGGCCACTCATTGGCTGCCCAACATGATCTGTGCCTTTCAGAAGGACTATCCCAATATCGACTTTGAGATCCTGATGGGAAACTATCCTGAGATCGAACAGTGGATTCTGCAGGGCCAGGCGGATTTCGGCTTCCTGCACCTGCCCACCCGTCCGGAGCTGAAGGTCATGGAACTGGCACAGGACGAGCTGATGGCGGTACTGCCGGAGGATCACCCGCTGGCGCGGCTGGAAAAGGTCCCGGTGGAAACACTGGCGGAGCAGCCCTTTATCCTGCTGGACAAGGCGGGTAACCGTGACCGCGAGGTGATGCAGGTATTTGAGCAGGCCGGTACTGCGCCGCGGGTACGCTTCACCACACTGGATGACTATGCCGTCATGTCCATGGTGGAGCATGGACTGGGCGTCAGCATTTTGCCCCAGCTGATACTGCGGCGCATCCCTTATCGGGTGGCGCTGCGCCCGCTGGTACGGCCCGCCTTCCGGCGCATCGGCCTCGCCATGCGGTCAGGGGAGGAACTGGCACCCGCCGCCAAGCGTTTTCTGGACTATCTGCCGTACCGGGATGGGGAGACGTTATCTGAAAAGTAGAATAACGGTTTTTACGCATATATCTTGCGGAAAACTGAAAAATATTGTATAATATAGAAAAAATTTTAGGCTTTACCACATCACACACCTTTGACCGCCCCGGTGCGGAAGGAAGGAGCGCATTGTATATGGCAACATTTATCGTAAACGGCAGCACCGTAACGGTGGAGAAAAACCAGAAGCTGATCCGCTTCCTGCGTGACGAGCTGCACCTGACCTCGGTAAAGGACGGATGCAGCGAGGGCGCTTGCGGCACCTGCCACGTTTTGATCGACGGCAAGCCCACCAAGGCCTGCATCCCCCAGACGGACAAGCTGGAGGGCAAGACTATCCTCACGGTAGAGGGCCTCAGCGACTGGGAGAAGAAGGTCTATACCTTCGCTTTCGGCGAGGCGGGCGCGGTACAGTGCGGTTTCTGCATCCCCGGCATGGTGATCTCCGCCAAGGGCCTGCTGGACGTGAATCCCGATCCCACCCGTGAAGAAGCGGCCTTTGCCATCCGCAACAATATCTGCCGCTGCACCGGCTATGTGAAGATCATCGACGGCATCCTGCTGGCGGGCAAGATCCTGCGTGAGGGGAAGATACCCGAAGCATCTGCCGATGACTGGAAGCTGGGCAGCCGTGTCCATCGTCTGGACGTGGAGGAAAAGGTGCTGGGCTACGGCCAGTACCCCGACGATGTGTATGTGGACGGCATGTGCTATGGCGGCGCGGTGCGCAGCCAGTATGCCCGCGCCCGCGTGCTGTCTATTGATACCTCCGCGGCGGAAGCCCTGCCCGGCGTGATCTGCGTAGCCACCCAGAAAGACATCCCCGGCAAGATCAACGTGGGCCATCTGAAAAAGGATCAGCCTACCCTGATCGGTGTGGGCGAGCTGGTTCACTATCTGGGCGACAGTCTGGCGGTGATCTGCGCTGTGGATCAGGAGACGGTGGAGAAGGCCAAGAAGCTGGTGAAGGTGGAGTACGAGGTATTGCCCGCCGTCCACAATCCCACCGAGGCTGCCGCACCCGACGCGCCGCTGGTGTTCGACGAGGAAGAGAGCAACGTTCAGGCCTATAAGCACGTCTCCCGCGGCGATGCCGAGACGGCCATCAAAAATTCCAAATATGTGCTGACCGAGCACTTTTCCACCCCGTGGACGGAGCACGCTTTTCTGGAACCAGAGTGCTGCGTGGCGCTGCCGCTGGACAACGGCGGCGTGCGTCTGCTGACCACCGATCAGAGCGCTCATACGACAATGCACGAGTGTGCGGCCATGCTGGGCGTGGACTATGAGCATTGTCAGGTACAGAATTGTCTGGTGGGCGGCGGCTTCGGCGGCAAGGAGGATATGTCTGTCCAACACCACGCCGCTCTGCTGTGCTATCTGACGCGGAAGCCCGTCAAGTTCAAGCTGAGCCGCCAGGAGTCCATTCTGGTGCATCCCAAGCGCCACAGCTTCGACATGAACTTCACCATGGGCTGTGACGAAAACGGCATCATTCAGGGCGTCAAAGCCTCCGTGGTGTCCGATACCGGCGCGTTTGCCTCGCTGGGCGGCCCCGTGCTGGAGCGCGCCTGCACCCATGCGGCAGGCCCCTACGCTTATGAGAATTTCGAGATCGAGGGCCACGCCTACTATACCAACAATCCTCCCGCCGGCGCGTTCCGCGGCTTCGGCGTGACGCAGACCTGCTTCTGCACCGAGACGCTGCTGAATCAGATGGCCGATCTGGTGGGTATTTCCCCGTGGGAGATCCGCTACCGCAACGCCATCCGCCCCGGCGGTGTGCTGCCCAACGGCCAGATCGTGGACGATTCCACCGGCCTTGTGGAGACGCTGGAAGCCATCAAGCCCGCCTATGACGAGGCGGTGGCTAACGGCGATCCCGTGGGCATTGCCTGCGCCATGAAGAACGCGGGCGTGGGTGTGGGTATTCCCGACTGGGGCCGCTGCAAGCTGATTGTGGAGGACGATGCCAAGGTACATATCTACTCCGGCGCTTCCTGCATCGGTCAGGGTCTTGGCACCGTGCTGGTGCAGGTGGTGGTCACCAATACCGGCCTGCACCGTGACGATATCGTTTATGAGCGCAATAATACATGGATCGCGCCGGATTCCGGCGATACCTCCGGCTCCCGCCAGACGCTGGTAACGGGCGAGGCTACCCGCCGTGCCTGCGAGCTGTTGAAGGCAGAGCTGGACAGCGGCAAGACGCTGGCCGACCTGAAGGGCAAGGAGTTCTACGGCGAGTATCTGGCAAAAACCGACCCGCTAGGCGCGGATGTGCCCAACCCCGTCAGCCACGTGGCCTACGGCTATGCTACCCAGATGTGTATTCTGGACAAAAATACGGGCCGGATCAAGAAGATGGTAGCCGCTCACGATGTGGGCAAGGCTGTCAATCCTCTCAGCATCGAGGGGCAGATTGAGGGCGGCGTGGTCATGTCCATGGGCTACGCCCTGACGGAGCGGTATCCCATCGACGATACCTGCAAGCCTACCGCCAAGTACGGTACGCTGGGCCTGTTCCGGGCCAACCAGATCCCGCCGGAGATTGAAGCCATCGTGGTGGAGAAGCCGGGCCTGAACGTGGCCGGCGGCGCCATCGGCATCGGCGAGATCACCTCTATTCCCACCGCACCGGCCATCGCCGATGCCTATTACCGGCTGACCGGTGAGCGGGAGTTTGACCTGCCCTTGAAGAATACCCCCTACGCGCTCAAGAAGTAACAAAATATGCGCCGCGGTGAACATCGCCGCGGCGCATGAAGAACTGTTTATCAGAGAAGGGACAGCGCGTCCCGCGTGTCCACGTCCCGCAGCTCATCGGCGGGCACCTCGTACAGCAGCAGGTCATCCTCATGCTGACGGATGACCACGTTGCCGCCCCGGTCGCCCTCGATCTTCAACAGCTCCGGGAAGAACCGGGACGGGAAGATGCAGGGATTGCCCCGCTGGCCGCCGTGGCCAAGGCCCACGATATGGCCGGGATTGCGGCAGTAAAAGTCGATCAGCTCTGCCACGCTCTCCCGCCGCAGCAGCGGCTGGTCGGCCACCTGAAACAGCAGCGCGTCACAGGCGTCCAGCGCCTGAACGCCCAGATGGATGGTATGGCTCTGGCCATACTCCGGGTGGCTGTTGACAATCGGTGTAAAGCGAAATTCCTTTGCGAGTGCCACCACTTCCGGATATTGGGTCACCACCACGGTGGCGGACAGCTTATCCGCGGGGACAGCCTCCAGCGCATGACGGATCAGGCTCTTACCCTGCCATTCCTGTGCCAGCTTGTTGCCGCCGAAGCGGGAGCTCATACCGGCGGCCATCACAACGCAGCCAATGTTCATAACGTGTCACTCCAGTCTTTGAGATGTTCCTTTTCTGGTAGTATACCCAGTTCTTTGAAAATGTGTCAACAAAAAATACGGATATTCTCCAATTAAAATAACGCAAACCTCTTTTCACACCGTGTGAATCGTGCTATGATTAGCACAATGAATATGTGCCATAAACAGTGTAGATAACTGCCGTTTCTCCTTTTGCAGAGTGCGGTTTCAAGTCAGATATCGAGGAGGAAAACCATATGGGTGAAGTCGGAAGAAGCCAAGTCCGTGTGGACGCCTATGACAAGGCGACAGGCCGGACAAAATACTATGAGGATCAGATGCCGCAGGACGCCCTGTACGTCCGCATCAAGCACGCGGAGATCGCCCACGGCTTCGTCAAGTCGGTGGACACCAGCGCCGCCGAGGCCATCGACGGCGTGGTAAAGGTGCTGACCTGCTTTGACGTACCGCAGGATATCACCTATCCCACGGCGGGCCATCCCTGGTCCATGGATCCCGGCCATCAGGACGTTGCTGATCGGCACCTGCTGAACCGCCATGTGCGCTATTGGGGCGACGATGTGGCGGTGGTCATTGCCGAGAATGAGGTGGCCGCCATGCAGGGCGTCCGCGCCCTGAAGGTGGAATATGAAACGCTGCCCTTCGTGCTGGATGTCCAGAAGGCCATGGAGGATGGCGCACCTCAGCTTCATGAGAACTACCCCAACAACATCCTCAAGCACACCGATATGAAGAAGGGCGACTATCAGGCCGCCATTCAGGAGCCGGGCCTTATCAAGGTGGAGGGCTGGTACGATACTCCCACCGTGCAGCACTGCCATATCGAGAATCACGGCTGCTTCGCCTATGAGGAGAACGGCCGCATCGTGGTGATCTCCTCCACTCAGATCCCTCATATCATCCGCCGTATCGTGGGACAGGCTCTGGGACGTCCTTGGGCGGATATCCGCGTGGTGAAGCCCTATATCGGCGGCGGCTTCGGCAACAAGCAGGACGCCCTGTACGAGCCCCTGTGCGCATGGTGCACCACGCAGGTAGGCGGTCGCTGCGTCCGTATCGACTGCTCCCGTGAGGAGACCTTCGTCTCCAACCGCGTGCGTCATGCTATTCGCTTCCACATTGTGTCGTGGCTGCGGAAGGACGGCACCTTTGCCGCCCGCAAGGTAGAGTGCTTCTCCAATCAGGGCGCTTACGCCTCCCACGGCCACTCCATCGTGGCAAAGGCCATGGGTTCCTTCCCCCAGCATTATCCCTGCGACAACATGGAGTGCGACGCGTGGACGGTGTTCACCAACCGCCCCGCAGCGGGCGCTATGCGTGGCTACGGTATGCCGCAGGCATCCTTCGCTGACGAATCCAACGTGGACGAGTGCGCCAAAGCCGTGGGCATGGATCCTTTGGCCTTCCGCATGCAGAACATCATGCCTCAGGGTTACGAGGATGGTTTCAGCCACAACGTCAACTACAACGACTCCTTCCGCGAATGTCTGGAGGTAGGCCGCAAATACATCGACTATGACCGCAAGGTGGCCGAGTACGCCAAGGACACCGGCCCTATCCGCCGCGGTATCGGTGTAGCTACCTTCTGGTACAACACCGCTGTGTATCCCATTTCGCTGGAAACCAGCTCCAACCGCATGCTGCTGAATCTGGACGGCACCGTCACCATGCAGTGCGGCGAGACGGAGATCGGTCAGGGCGCTGACACCGCCTATGCCCAGATGACCGCCGACGTGGTTGGCCTGAAGAGCTATAAGGACGTGCATGTGGTGTCCTGTCAGGATACGGACATCACGCCCACCGGTCTGGGCGCTTACGCCAGCCGTCAGACCTATGTAGCCGGCTTCTCCATCCGCAAGACGGGATTGCTGCTGAAAGAAAAGATCCTTGCCTATGCTCAGAAGGTCACCCGTCAGGCCACCTATAACATGGATATCGTGGACGGCAACATCGTCCGCAATACCGACGGCAAGGTGCTGATGTCCCTTAGCGAGCTGGCCATGACCGCCCAGTATAATCCCAACGATTCCGAGCATATTACCGCCGAGAGCACCTATACCATCCAGAACAACGCCTATTCCTTCGGCTGCACCTTCGCGGATATCGAGGTGGATATCCCCATGTGCAAGGTGACACTGAAGAACATTATCAACGTCCACGATTGCGGCAAGCTTATCAACCCCGCGCTGGCGGAGGCGCAGGTGCACGGCGGCATGTCCATGGCCATCGGCTACGGCATGGGTGAACAGCTGCTGTTCGATGAAAAGAACGGCAAGCCCCTGAACAACAACCTGCTGGACTATAAGCTGTCCACCATTATGGATCATCCCCATCTGGCGGTGCGGTTCGTGGAGAACGCTGAGCCCACCTCCGCCTTTGGCACCAAGGCGCTGGGCGAACCGCCTGCCTGCTCCGGCGCACCGGCTATCCGCAACGCCATTCTCAACGCTACCGGCGTTACTATCGACCAGAATCCCATGAACGCCCACATCCTCTTCAAGCGGTTCACCGAAGAGGGCCTGATCCAAGACTAAGGAGGTACGCAGCAATGTATGATATGTTAGCGCTTTACGAGGCGAAAGACGTACAGGATGCCGTGCGCCTTCGTCTGGAGCATCCCGAGGCCCAGATCATCGCCGGAGGCACCGACGTGCTGGTGCAGATGCGGGAGGGCAAGCGGGCCGGTAAGGCTCTGATCTCCATTCAGAAGTGTGACGAGATGCGGGGCATCTCCATCGACGGGGACGAGAACATCCGCATCGGCAGCCTGACCAGCTTCACCCACATCACCAACGATCCCATCATCCAGAAGTATATCAACGTTCTGGGCGAGGCGGTGGACATGGTGGGCGGCCCACAGATCCGCAACGCCGGTACCATCGGCGGCAACACCTGCAACGGCGTCACCTCCGCCGATTCCTCCTCCACGCTGCATGCGTGGGAGGCCATCGTGGAGATCACCGGCAAGGACGGTGTCCGCCGTATCCCCATCAAGGAGTTCTATCTCAAGGCCGGTACAGTGGATTTGAAGATCGAGGACGGCGAGATCCAGACCGCCATCCTGATCCCCAAGGCCAGCTATGACCGCACATGGGGCCACTATATCAAGTATGCCATGCGCAACGCCATGGACATCGCCACGCTGGGCACCTCCGTCAACGCGCGGCTCAGCCCGGATGGCAAGACCTTCGAGCGGGTGCGTATCGCCTTCGGCGTGGCGGGCCCCGTCCCCATGCGGGCTGTGAATGCCGAGACCTTCATCAACGGCAAGGACGTAACGCTGGAAAATATCGAGGAATTTGGCCGCAAGGTGCTGGAGGACATCAATCCCCGTGACTCCTGGCGTGCCAGCAAGGCGTTCCGTAGCCACATCGCTGTGGAGAGCGCCAAGCGCTGCCTGATCGAATCCGTGAAACTGGCGGGAGGTGAGCTGTAATGGCAAAGAAACAGTATGCGCTGGTGACCTGCTGGATCAACGGCAAGGAAGTGGAGCAGATGGTGGATGTCCGCGCATCCCTGACCGACATGCTCCGCAACGATTTCCGCCTGACCTCCGTGAAGAAGGGCTGCGAGGTGGGTGAGTGCGGCGCCTGCAACGTGCTGATCGACGGCGAGTGCTTCAACTCCTGCCTGTATCTGGCGGTGTGGGCCGAGGGCAAGCACATCACCACACTGGAGGGTCTCACCGGCCCCAACGGCGAGCTGAGCGATATCCAGCAGGCCTTCGTGGAGGAAACCGCCATCCAGTGCGGCTTCTGCATCCCCGGCTTCATCATGACCGCCGCCGAGATCCTGGATCGCAATGTGTATTATGATGACGACCAGCTGCGCAAGCTCCTCAGCGGCCATCTGTGCCGCTGCACCGGCTATGAGAATATCTTCAAGGCGGTGAAAAAGACCATGCTGCGCCGTCTCGGCATGCTGGATGATCCCTTCCTGAACACCTGAACCACATCAATAGAGAAAGCCACCCAAGAGGGTGGCTTTCTTACATATAAGATGTATTTTATTTCAGCACGCCGACGCCGTTCATGATGATCTTTCCGGCCAGCTGCGCCATTTCCTCCGGTGTTTCCTTCGCACCGTTGTTGATCCATGTCAGGGCAAGATTCAGGTTGCCGGAGACGATAAACGCACAGAAGTGCTCCAGCCGCTCCTGATCGTTGGGATAGAAGCGGGAGAGAAAGCCATACAGGAAGTCGTCATGCAGAATACGACAGATCCGCTGGCGATAGGCAATATCACCGTTGGGCCCCAGCAGCACACGACAGAGATCCGCATTATCCAGCACAAACACATACAGGTCTGTCAGGAAAGGGTAGGAACTGATCTCGGTATTATTGGCATGCTCACGGCACATCTCGGAAAGGCGCTGGGCCATTTCGTCCTCCAACCGCTGTAAGAGGTCGGACACATCCTTATAATGGATATAGAAGGTGCCGCGGTTGATATCCGCACGCTCCGCCAGCTCACGGACAGAGATATTCTTCTGCGCTTTTTCACTCATCAGATCCATGAGCGCAAGTCGAAGCTGCTTTTTGGTTTTTTTGACCCGGCGATCCACGTTTTCTTCCATCGTATTCACCCTTCCGCAGAAAAAGTCAGATAATGGGAATTACGTTTTTATTATAGTACCACATTTCACCGCCGCTGTTCAACAATTTATTCACAAATTATTAAAAAATTTTTGCATACGGAAAGACAAGACCACATAGAAATGAAGTAAAAACAGCAGCGGAGGAAGATACCATGAATCAATCCACATGCATTTATCAGGATATGGCAGCGCGGACCCAGAACAGCATCTATATCGGCGTGGTAGGCCCGGTCAGGACCGGAAAGTCCACCTTCATCAAGCGCTTTATGGAAACACAGGTGATCCCTCATATCAGCGACGTGTACCGCCGTGACCGGGCCAAGGACGAACTGCCCCAAAGCGGCTCCGGACGCACCATCATGACCGCTGAGCCAAAATTCGTACCGGAAGAAGCGGTAGAAATACACCTCGACGAGGGCGTCAGTTTTTCAGTACGGCTCATTGACTGCGTAGGCTATATGGTTCCCGGTGCGGTAGGCCAGTTCGAGGATCTGGCGCCTCGCATGGTCATGACCCCGTGGTACGATTATGAGATACCCATGACGGAGGCAGCGGAGATCGGCACCCGAAAGGTCATTGCAGATCACTCCACCGTGGGGATCGTGATGACCACAGACGGCACGGTGACCGATATCCCCCGTCAGGATTATGAGGAGGCCGAGGCCCGCGTGATCCGCGAATTGCAGGAGATCGGCAAGCCCTTTGTGGTGCTGCTGAACTCCGCCGATCCGGAAGGGGAGATGGCCTGCCGTATCGCCGGAGAGATCGACCAGCGCTACGGTGTAAAATGTATTCCCATCAACTGTCTGACACTCGACGAGCAGCAGATCAGCGATCTGATGCAGAGCCTGTTGTTTGAGTTTCCCTTGCAGGAGCTTGCGCTCTATCTGCCCAGCTGGGTGGAGACGCTGCCGTTGGAGCATCCCATCAAGAGCAGCGTGTATCAGACGGTGCGGGAAAAGGCGCGGGAGCTGCACCATATCCGGGAGCTTGACGGCGCGTTGAAGGGCATGTGTACCTGTGATGTCATCGAGAATGCCGCCATCAGCAGCATTGATCTCGGTACCGGTACGGCACAGGCGGAGCTGCAGGTGCCGCGCAAGCTGTTCTACGATACTCTGAGTCAGCGCTCCGGTCTGGCGGTGACAGATGACGGCGACCTGATGCAGCTGCTGACGCAGCTGGGCGCGGCAAAGCAGGAGTACGACAAGGTGGCCGACGCGCTGCGCTCGGCGCGGGAGAATGGCTACGGCATCGTTATGCCCAGTGTGGAGGAACTGGATCTGGAGGATCCGGAGATCGTCCGGCAGGGAGGACGCTATGGCGTGCGGATGAAAGCCAGCGCACCGTCTATCCACATGATCCGTGCGGATATCGAGACTACGGTCTCGCCCATCGTGGGCAACGAGAAGCAGTCGGAGGATATGGTGAACTACCTCCTGCAGGAGTTTGAAGGGGACACCAGCAAGATCTGGAACTCCAATATCTTTGGCCGCAGCTTCCATGAGATCGTGGGGGAGGATCTGCAGGCCAAGCTGAAGCGGATGCCGGAGGATGCACAGGGCAAGCTGCGGCAAGCGCTGGAGCGCATCATCAACGAAGGCGGCGGCGGACTGATCTGCATTATTCTGTAACAGCGGGCAGCCACTGCGTCTTTTCCCTTGCTATCCCGTGCCGAATGTGCTATGCTAGACGGGAGAAAACAGGGAGGGGTGCACCATGCTGCTGGCCATTGATATCGGCAATTCCAATATTTCCGTCGGACTTTTCAGCCGCGAAAAGAAGCTGCATTTTCTGGCGTCCATTGATACGGACAGCCGGAAAACGGCGGATCAGATCAGCATTGATCTGATGAATATTTTCTCGCTGTACGGCTACGACTTGAAGGACGTGTCCGGCGCGATCTTCTCCAGCGTGGTGCCGCCCATGAACTTCATGATGGAAAAGGCGCTGACGCGACTGCTGGGCAAGCCGCCCATGATTGTCGGCCCCGGCGTGAAAACGGGACTGAACATCCGCATGGAGATCCATAACCAGCTGGGCGCCGATCTGGTAGCGGACGCGGTAGCGGCGCTGGAGAAATATCCCGCTCCCATCATCGTCATCGACATGGGAACGGCCACCACCATCGCCTATATCTCCGCCAAGCACACCTATGAGGGTGGTTTGATGTTCCCCGGTGTGCGGCTGTCTTTGGACGCGCTGTCCGATCACGCGGCGCAGCTGTCTGACATCTCCCTGCAATACCCCAAGAACCTTATCGGCAAGAATACCGAGGACTGCATGCGCAACGGCATCGTCTATGGCACTGCCGGCATGCTGGATGGCATCATCGACCGCATCCGGGAGACCATCCCCGGCGAAACACCCACCATTGTGGCCACCGGCAGCAATGCGCCGGTCATCGTCCGCTACTGCCGCAACAAGGTGCTGTACGACAAATATCTGCTGATGGAGGGCCTGTGGGCCATCTATCACAAGAACCGTCCATAAAAAAATGTCTCAGGCTGTAGCCTGAGACATTTTTTGTATCAGCTTACTTGGCAAGGATCTTCTTCAAGCGGGCGAAACGGGGGAGTGAATCCTCCTTGGGCAGATCAGGCTCACCCTGGATCAGGGGCAGAGCGTACTCGATGAACTGGTGGTTGACATAATTTCCGGCCTCGTTGATCCACTCGCGGGGGATCTTCTTCTCCACGTTGGCCACCTCCATCAGGGGGATCAGCTTGGTGCGGCAGGCGTACTTGCCGTCCTTGATGCCCCGCTCGAAGCCAATCATGCGGCCATTGATGCCGTTGACGGCGTTCTCCACGGCCACCTTACCGGCCATGTAGCTCTCCTCAATATCAGTCTCGGAGGCCAGATGGGCACCGCAGCGCTGCAGCAGGTTCAGCTCAATGCCGCGTACCTTGGCGCCGGTCTCCTCCTTCAGCACCTGTGCCAGAATGGCGGCCAGACCGCCCAGCTGAGCGTGGCCGAAGCCGTCGTTGGCAGCTACCTTCGCCTCGGAGACAAAGTCGCCATCGGCGTAATGGATGCCCTCGGACACGGCCACGATGCAGCTGCCTTTTTCGGCGTAGACGCGCTTGACATCGTCAATGAAGCTCTGCATGTTGAAGTCCAGCTCCGGCAGATAGATCAGGTCGGGGCCTGCGCCGTGAATACCGGCCAGGGCGGAGGCGGCAGTCAGCCAGCCGGCGTGACGGCCCATGATCTCCATGACCACGATCATACCGGTGTCGTAGACGTGAGCATCCTGATAGACCTCCATCATGGAGGTGGCGATATATTTGGCGGCGGAGGCGTAGCCGGGGCAGTGGTCGGTGCCGAACAGGTCGTTGTCAATGGTCTTGGGCACGCCCATCACGCGGCAGTCATAGCCCACGGACTGCATATAGTTATTGATCTTGTTGCAGGTATCCATGGAGTCGTTGCCGCCGTTATAGAAGAAGTAGCGGACGTTATGCTTCTTGAACACCTCAAGGATGCGCTTGTAATCACTGTCGTCCAGCTCGGGATCAGCGATCTTATAGCGGCAGGAGCCAAGGGCAGAGGAGGGGGTATACTTCAAAAGCCGCAGCTCTTCAGGATCCTCCAGTCCCATGTCAAACAGGCGGTCATTCAAAACGCCCTTGATGCCGTGCTCCGCGCCCAGCACCTGGGTGATGGCGCCGGACTTCAAAGCCGTGTCGATCACGCCGTAAGCGCTGGCGTTGATGACGGACGTAGGGCCGCCGGATTGGCCGATGATACAGGCACCTCTCAGTTCATTCATATCAATTACCTCCAAATTTATGGAATTTAATGTTTACAACCGATATTTTACCATGTAAAATACCGGTTGTAAACAGTTTGTACTTGCAAAAGCAAAAAAATATGATACAATAGGAATGTTCCAAACAACAGGTGCAATCTGCATTGTAATTTTATTGTGAAGGAGATATGATTATGCCACTGGTAACTTCCAAGGAAATGTTTGCAAAGGCATATGACGGCGGTTATGCCATCGGCGCGTTCAATGTCAACAACATGGAGATCGTGCAGGGCATTACCGAAGCCTGCCAGGAGGAGCACGCTCCCGTGATCCTGCAGGTCAGTAAGGGCGCCCGCGCCTACGCCAACCACACCTACCTGGTGAAGCTGGTGGAAGCGGCTGTGGCCTGCTGCCCCGACATCCCCATCGTGCTGCATCTGGATCACGGCCCCGACTTCGAGACCTGCAAGAGCTGCATCGACGGTGGCTTTACCTCCGTGATGATCGACGCATCCTCCAAGCCCTTCGCTGAGAATATCGAGATCACCAAGAAGGTGGTCGAGTATGCCCATGACCACGGCGTCGTGGTGGAGGCCGAGCTGGGCACGCTGGCCGGTATCGAGGATGAGGTCAAGGTGGCCGCTCACGAGGCGTCCTATACCCGTCCCGAAGAGGTGGAGGAGTTCGTCTCCAAGACCGGCTGTGACTCTCTGGCCATCGCCATCGGCACCAGCCACGGTGCGTATAAGTTCAAGCCTGAGCAGTGCACCGTCAACGAGAAGGGTATTCTGGTGCCGCCTCCCCTGCGTTTCGACGTGCTGGAAGAGGTCAGCAAGCGCCTGCCCGGTTTCCCCATCGTGCTGCACGGCTCTTCCTCCGTTCCTCAGGACTATGTGAAGATGATCAACGAGCATGGCGGTAAGATGCCCAACGCCATCGGCGTCCCCGAGGAGCAGCTGCGTCAGGCCGCCCGCCTGTCCGTGTGCAAGATCAACATCGACTCCGATCTGCGTCTGGCCATGACCGGTACCATCCGTCAGTTCATGGACGAGCATCCCGACAAGTTCGATCCCCGCGAGTATCTGAAGCCCGCCCGCGCCAACATCAAGGAGCTGGTACGCCACAAGCTAGTGGACGTACTGGGCTGCGCCGGCAAGGCATAAACAACCGTATGAAAAAACTCCCGGCTCTGCTGAGCCGGGAATTTTTTCAATCGGCGTACCAGGACGTACTTCCTGTGTACTCATCTAGATCGAGCGCAACGGTGTTTACAATCTCCACGACACGCCAATAACCGTTGTCTTTTTTTTCCAGCTTCCAAAGGGCGATGCGGTCTATTCCGCCGGTTCCTTCGTACCATCTGAGATTATCAGATTTATCATAGCGATTATACCCGTATTTGATCCACATTTTCCCGGATTTGCTGCCAAAATGTGCCGACAGCAAATCGATGTGATAGGTGGTCAGTGTCTCGCCGGCATGATCCTCACGGACGAAGTAGTACCGCAGCGCGCCGTAGTAAGAGAATACATCCTCTTCTGCTACGTTATTCATTTCGCGCACTTCTTTCTCCGAATACATAAATGCCGTGTGAACATCGTTCAGAGCACGCTGTGCCTCAGTACGGTCGGAAATCCCGCCCTTGAACAGCAACGCCATGCGGTCGCTGAAGGTATATCCCTTGGTGGCGCTGATATCCGCCAGATAGTCGATGGGATTCAGCCGCAGCATCAGCGTCACCAGCAGCACCACCACCACTGTAATGATGATGGCGCACCATGTCTGCTTCCGCAGCTTCTTTTTCAGCGTCCGCAGTACGCCTGCCTCACCGACACGCTGCTGTGCGGTGTCAGCTTCGGTGACAGGGGGCTTTTCCTCGCCGCCGTATGCCGCGCGGCAATCCTCACAGGTCTCCAGATGCGCCTTGACAAAGGCGGCGCTCTCGTCGCTGAGCATGCCCTCCGTGTACAGCGGCATCAGGTCACGGACGATATGACATTCATTTTTCATGGCTGCTGTCCTCCAATCTGTTTTTGATCATTTTTCTGGCCCGGTGGTAGGTCACGCAGGCCCAGTTGTCCGTTTTGGAGAAGATCTCTCCGATCTGCTTATAGGAAAGCTCCGCGAATACCCGCCACATGAATACCTCCCGGTACGGCTCCGGCAGGTCGTGAAGGATGGTCTGGATCCGTTGAGCTTCCTCGCGGACGGTAAGCAGCTCCTCCGGAGACGCGCTGCCGTCTGCCTGCTCCGGCAGTTCGTCCAGCGGCGCAGTCCGCTTCTCCTTGCGCAGAGAGGAGATGTAGCAGTTTCTGGCGATCTGGCACAGCCATACCCGGATATCGCACTGGCCGCGGAACTTTCCGATGCTGTGCAGGGCTTTGAAAAAGGTCTCGCTGGTGACCTCCTCGGCGATATGTTCGCTGCCGGAAAGCTTCAGGATGTAGCGGTACACATCCTGAAAATACAGGTCATAGACCTGTTCAAACTCCATTCGCTGCCACCTCCTCGTATAATAAGTTTCAAAGTTAATATTTCAGGTATCAGCAGGCTTTGAG
>CAVBAZ010000243.1:0-2556 GCA_963593515.1 Bacteroidaceae bacterium | reverse complement strand
GCGGTACCACAAACAAGTTGATGGACACCGCCAGCAAGATACCGCCCAGCACGCCCATGCCCAGACGCAGCCATTTATTCTGTTGCGCTTTTTGCAGCATACGTCACGTCGCTTCCCTTCCGTATCTATGTAAAATCAGGTTTGTCACTTTTGCTGGGCAATTATAATATATACCATAGGGGTTGTCAAGCAATTTCCGCACTTTTACAGCGTAAAACGCAGGCGGTCATACAGCCGCTGCCGCGCCCGGCGCAGACAGCGGGACACGGTGGATTTGTTGACGCCCAGCTGCCGGGAGATGTCGGTGACGGACAGCTCCTGCTCATATTGCAAACGCAGCATTTCCCGCTGACGGGGCGTCAGCTCCGCCAAAGCGTCAGGAAGCCGCCTGCGCAAACGGCGCAGCCGCTGGCTGTTATCGCCGTCGCCCTGCCGCCACTGGGCCAATTGTGCATAATCAAACAGTATATCTTTCATCCCGGTAATAGCTCCTGTCGTAGTATCCCGCCGCCAGACGCTGGATATGGCGGCACTGCTGCAGCATGGGCTGCAGATCCAGAATACGCCGGTGCAGCGTGAAGCGCTCGTCCTCTCCCTCCGCGGCGGCCTCCTCCCGCCGCAGCTGGGCGATCCGGCGGGACAGCAGCTCCGCCGAATAGGCATATTCCTGCGATAATTGTAGAAGTGTCATATGTTCCCTCCCCTTTTTCGGTGACTATGCGGAAAAGTGCGTGATTTTTCTCCGTCATTTTGTGAAAGTTTTTGTTGACAAATGAAATGACTTCTGCTAATATAATCTTCGCTGGTAGCATGCTGGTGTAGCTCAGCTGGTAGAGCAGCTGATTTGTAATCAGCAGGTCGGGGGTTCGAATCCGTCCACCAGCTCCAATTTTATATGGGGGATTTCCCGAGTGGCCAAAGGGGACAGACTGTAAATCTGCTGGCAACGCCTTCGGTGGTTCGAATCCACCATCCCCCACCAGAAAGAAAAAGTCGCACGAAGTGTGGCTTTTTCTTTTTGTACTTTTCTCTCTTCGTTCTTATCTCTTCTCTTTTCTCTTTCCGCCGCGACTTTTTCCAGTGAAGAGATAAGAGAGAAAAGTGAAGAGTCACCATTGAAGTACAGCCGCCTCTCTGTTATACTTTTTCTGAGGTGATTTTTCATGACCAGCCCCCTTTTAGAGAAATCTCTGGATTTTGCAACGCAGATCGTCCTGTTTTATGAAACATTTGCTAAGACAAGAAAAGATACGACGATTGCCAAACAGCTGCTGCGCTCCGGCACCTCGATTGGGGCAAATATCAATGAAGCGATCTACGGAAACAGCAAAGCCGACTTCATTTCCAAACTCCATATCGCACTAAAGGAAACCGGTGAAAGTATCTATTGGCTTACTTTACTGAGTCGTACCAAGTTGATTGAATATGATTTTGCTCCCCTTCTTTCTTTGGCAGAAGAAATTAAGCGTCTCCTTATCGCCTCGCTGAATACCGCCAAGAGCCGCTGACCACGACCGCCCTTCGGGCGGTTTTCTTTTTCTCCCCTCCTCTCTCCCTATCACACAAGTTTCTTGGCAACAAGGCCATGTTATCACAAGATTTTTGGTTTGTCAAGCGCAAATTTACAAGATTCTTGTTTTTATTCTTGACACACCTCTTTCGATCCTGTAAAATAAAGGGTAAGAAAACAAGAAGCTTGTAAAAGGAGGATGCCCCATGAGCTTTGGTGAGCAATTGCGCAGGCGGCGCGAGGAGCTGGGCATGAGCCGGGACACGCTGGCGGAAAAGCTGGGTGTCAGCCGCAGCGCCATCGGCAACTATGAGACCGGCGTCAGCTCGCCCAAGGAGGACGTGCTGCTGCGGCTGTTCGACGCCCTTCAGGTGGATCCCAACTACCTGTACCGGGGCGCGTTCCGCCACGCCTTCACCTGCTCCGGCGAGGAGCAGCGGATGGTGGAGAAATACCGCGCCCTGCCGCTGGCCGGGCGGCAGATGGTGCATGCCGTGCTGGACGGCCTGTCGGACTTGCAGGAGCAATGGCGGCAGGATGCCCCGGCAGACAACATCCGCACCATCCCGCTATACGCCTCCCCTGCCGCCGCAGGCTTCGCCGCGCCGGTGTTTCTGGAGGACTACGAACTGATCCCCGTCACAGGCGACGTACCCATGGGCGCGGAGCTGGCGGTGCGGATCCAGGGCGACTCCATGGCGCCGTGGATCGACGACGGCGCGGTGGTCTATGTGAACCATGATCCCCTGCAAAACGGCGACGTGGGCATTTTCTGCGTGGACGGAGACATGCTGTGCAAGCAGTATTACCGCGACCCGCTGGGAATGGTGTACCTGTTCTCCCTGAACCGGAAGCGCGCCGATATGGACGTGGTGTTTCATCAGGGCAGCGGCCGCAGCCTCACCTGCTTCGGACGGGTGATGATGCACGGTCTGCCGCTGCCGGAATAATATCCCTCCTCCGCGGACATAATGCAGTCATTCCATATTGAATAAAGTCCAATGGTATGAAGTCAAGTAGGTGATGCAAGAAAATTTTGAAGAAAA
>CAVBAZ010000242.1:0-2507 GCA_963593515.1 Bacteroidaceae bacterium | reverse complement strand
TCCATGCTGATTTTGATGCCAGCCCCCCTTGCCAACGATTTTGTTACACATACAATTTTGCGGTAAACGGTTGACCGGACGGCGGTTTTACGGTACACTGAGCTTACAGGAACCTTGATCCTATTTTTTGGAGGGAGAAACAATGGAAAATTTGATCCCCGCGTTGATCGTGGCCGCAGTAGGCGCGCTGATGGTATGGCTGGGCCTCCGCAACCGAAAGGGCGCTATCAAGGCCTATGAGGACGACAGGCAGCGCTATACCGGCACCGTCACCATGACGGTGGTGGATCTGAGGGAAGAGGACGTGGAACGCTGGGAGGATCAGGAGGACGGCACCAGCCGTCTGGCGCGGTACACGTTCCATCTGCCCACCTATGAGTACACGGTGGACGGCAAGACCTACACCTATTCCAGCAATCAGGACTGGGGCAGCAATAAGGGCGTGGGACGGCAGAAAACGGGGTATTACGACCCCAAGCGGCCTGACCTGATCCGGGAGGATAAGCCCCGCAAGCCCCTGCTGGGCGGCGGGATATTCTTCGCGTTCGCGGCGTTCTGCCTGCTGGCGGAGATCCTGCTGGTTCGGGAAATGATCCTCTGGGGCCTGTAAGCCGCGGGAAAGCATACATATTCGGAAAAGCCGCACCATCCGGCGCGGCTTTTTTGTCGCTGTTTGGCAGGGGAGAAGGGGGTAGCTTCTATTGACAAATGTGTTTTTCAGAAGTATAATCTGCGATACATAATATACGATATACATTAAAAGCTTTGCTTGGCGTGAAAGGATGTGTCTTATGGCTCCGAAGAATAAGTTCACAAAGGAAGAAATGGTAGAAGCGGCGCTGCGGGTCGTGCGGGCCAGGGGGATCGGCGGGCTGACGGCAAAGACGATGGCGGACGAACTGGGCACCTCCACGCAGCCGGTCTTTACCGCCTTTGGCTCCATGGATGGCATCAAGCGGGAGGTCTATGCCGCCGCCATAGACGTATATGACCATTATGCGGACGCGGGCCTGCGGGAGGAGATCCCCTTCCTCGGCGTGGGCAGGCAGTATATCCGGTTCGCGCGGGAGGAGCCGGAGCTTTACCGGCTGCTGTTTCTGACGCAGTCGCGGGAATACGGCGCTATGCAGGCGATGCAGCATTTGCAGGAACTTGTCCGTCCCACGCTGATGGCGGTCTATCACATTACCGCCGGGGAGGCGGATGTGTATTTCCGTGACCTGTGGCTGGTGGCGCACAGCCTGTCCACGCTGATCGTGACTGGCGACTGCCCCTATTCCGACCGGGAGCTGGGGCAGATATTGACCGGCTTCAGCGTCAGCATCTGCAAGGCCATCAAGGAGATCCCCGGCTTTGCGGCGGGGACATTTGACCGTGACGCGGCGTTTCGCGCGCTGGTCGAAAAGTAAGCAGAGGTGACAGGATATGGAGATCAAACGATTGGAGCGGGAAGCCTACGCGGGCAAAAGGTTTACCGCACGGTATCAGACGAACGGGTATTACGACATTTCCCCGGTGGAAAAAGGCTTTCAGATCACCTATACGCCATTTGCGGCACCGGTGGAGCGCTCCTTTGACGATGTGTTCTTCGGCGAGTGGCTGGAGGAGCCGATGGCCTTTGGCGCGTTTGAGGACGGGCGGCTAATCGGCTATGTAGAAGGCTCGCCGGAGACGTGGAACGGCCGCTTCCGGATTAGCAACATTTGCCTGTTCGACAATGCCGAACGCCGCCGCGGCGTCGGCACGATGCTGATGGCGGTCATACAGAGGGAGGCGGCAGCCTCCGGTGCGCGGATGATCGTGCTGGAGACGCAGTCCTGCAATGAGGCCGCCATCGGGTTTTACCGGAAGAACGGCTTTGCCATCATTGGCTTTGACCTGTACGCCTACTCCAACACCGACCCGGAGCGGCACGAGGTCAGAGTGGAAATGGGAAAGAAATTGCAACAATTAGAACAGGAAGTGCGTATCTGATATGAAGGAACGGATCGTTGACGAAGAGATCAGGCTGATCCCCTACTACCGGAATGACGAGGCGTCGCTACCGTGGTATCAGGATCCGGATGTCTGCAAGCAGGTGGATAACCGGGATAAGCCCTATGATCTGGCGCTGCTGCACTGCATGTATGACTATCTCTGTGCCAACGGCGAGTGCTACTATATCCAATATAAGGGCGTGCTGGTGGGGGACGTGTCCCTGCGGGATAGTGCCGAGGTGGCCATTGTGGTCTGCAAGGCGTACCAGAACCGGCATATCGGGCGGCGCTGTATTCTGGATATGCTGAAGCTGGCCGGAGAAAAGGGCATGGAGCGGGTGACGGCCAACATCTATTCCTTCAACCGGCAGAGCCGCCGTATGTTCCTGTCCGTCGGGTTTGAGCAGTCCGGCGAGGAGTGGTACGAGTACCGCCTGCGGCCCTGAGGAGGATGACCACAAGACGCAGAGAAAGGAAAAGTTTGAAACAAAGTAAGAATCGCGAACACCCCGAAAAAGAGCGCAAAAACCA
>CAVBAZ010000241.1:0-5256 GCA_963593515.1 Bacteroidaceae bacterium | reverse complement strand
CAAAGCCTGCTGATACCTGAAATATTAACTTTGAAACTTATTATACGAGGAGCGTTACAATGAAAGTTACTGTGATCGGCAGTCATCTGTGCCCGGATACCCTGTATGCGCTGAATCGTCTCAGCGAGGCGAAGGCGGAGATCGACTTCAAGAATCTGTCTGCCAGTCTGGCCGACCTGAAGGTCTATCTGTCTTTGCGGCAGGAAAGTCCTGCCTACGCTGACATTCGGGAGAACGGCGGCATTGGCATCCCCTGCTTTATTCTGGAGGACGGCACTGTCACCCGTGATCTGGACGCGGTTCTGAAGTAAGCGGAAAAGCCTGTAATCACCGGAGAGGAAGATTGTTTTTCCTCTCCGGTGCCTTTCTATCTGCGGCCCTATTGACAAATGGAGGCCATCTGACTATAATACACAATATGTATCATGCGATGCATAACATACGATTTGCATTAAAATGAAACAGAGGCGGTTCTCAATGAAGGTTCTTGTGCTGAACGGAAGTCCCAAAAAAGAGAAGAGCGACACGATGCATATTACGCGCGCGTTTCTGGAGGGCATGAAGGAAGCGGGGCCGCAGGAAATAGATACCGTCGATGTGATCGACCGGCATATCGGATTCTGCCGCGGCTGTTTTGCCTGCAAGCGGAACGGCGGGCGCTGCGTCATCGACGACGATATGGGGGAACTTCTGGAGCAGATACTGTCCAGTGAGGTGCTGCTGTTCAGTTTTCCACTCCACAGCTATGGGATGCCTGCGGCGCTGAAAAATCTCATTGACCGGATGCTGCCGCTCAGCGCTATGACGATGGCGGAGGTGAACGGGCGCTATGTCCATGTGGGGCAGCGGGACTATTCGCACCTGCGGTATCTGATGATCTGCGGCTGCGGTTTTCCCAACAGCCGCCGTAATTTTGAACCGGCTGTCCGGCAGTTTGAGCTGATGTTTCCCCATGACCACATCCTGACCGTACCGGAAAGTCCTATGTTCAACGCGCCGGAGGCCGCCGTTGTGACCGTTCCCCGGCTGGAGCTGGTGAAGAGGGCCGGGCGGCAATACGCGGAGACCGGCGTGATCGACGCGGCGCTGCTCTCTGAAATCGGCTTACCCATGATCCCGGAGGAGACCTATGCCAGAATCGTCAATGGCGGCGTGTGATACCTGAAAGGAGCTTATCTATGAAGAATATGGTGGTATATGTCCACGGAAAGGGCGGCTCGGCGGCGGAAGCCGAGCATTACAAGGCTCTGTTTCCGGACAGCGAGGTAGTCGGCTTTGATTATCAGTTCCAGACCCCGTGGGAGGCCAGGGAGGAATTTCTGCGCTTCTTCTCTGAACAGCGGAAGCGCTGCGATTCTCTGACGCTGATCGCCAACAGCATCGGCGCTTTTTTCTCGCTGTCCTCACTGAATGAAACGCTGGTGGACAGAGCTTATTTCATTTCGCCCGTTGTGGATATGGAAAAGCTGATCGACGACATGATGCAGTGGGCAAATGTGACCGAGCGGGAGCTTGCGGAAAAAGGGGAGATCCCCACGGACTTCGGCGAAACGCTTTCGTGGGCGTATCTCTGCTATGTGCGGGAACACCCCATCGACTGGCGCGTTCCTACCCGGATATTGTACGGTGCTCAGGACAATTTGACTTCGCTGGAAACCATATCGGCCTTTGCCGGGCGGCTGGGCGCGGAGCTGACCGTCATGCCGGAGGGCGAGCACTGGTTCCATACGCCGGAGCAGATGCGGTTTCTGGATGCCTGGCTCATGAAGGCGTAAAAGGGGAATGAGGTGTGACCGCAATGCCGAAGCTTCTGCGCTATGCCGTGGATCTTGCGGCGCTGGTGCTGCTGTACGCCTTGTATCTGCTGCCGCGGTGGAAGCGCGGCGGCAGGCGGGTGCTGGCGGTGAATACGCTGATGTATCTCTATCTCTCCGGCGTGCTGCTGGCGACGCTTATGCCGGTCATCGTTTCGCTGCCCTTCTGCTTCGCGCATCCGTATACGCCCATGCACATGGTGCCGTTTGAGGACGCCCTGTACGGGCGGGGTGATTTCATCCGCCAGATCGTGCTGAACGTGGTCATGACAATGCCCTTCGGCATTCTGTATCCTCTGTGCCGCCGGAGCATCGGGAAGCGGTGCGGGCTGCTGCGCTGTCTGCTGATGACAATGGCTCTCAGCCTGACCATCGAGCTGCTTCAGCCGCTGATCAACGGCGCACGCAGCGCGGATATCACCGATGTGATCACCAACACCACCGGCGGTGTGCTGGGCTATGGGATGCTTGCGCCCTTTGTAAACCGGTGTCGGAAAGCGTAAGCGGGCAATTCCCCCCGGAATATTTTCATATATTTCCGGGGGAATTTTTCGCGTATCCGCTTGAAAGCCGGCAGGAACGGTGCTACAATATGACCGCATAAGGTGTTCCAGTCATATTGCCGGAAGGCGTGCCTGCTGCCGGTAGGCAGCTTTTTAAAGGGCTGCTGGTTAGGTGAAGCTAACCAACAGTCAGAAACGTAAGCAGAAGGACGGAGGTCATAACGTATGGCAGAGAAGATACAGCTTTCCGGTGTGCCGGAGACCATGCTGCAAACCGTTTACGCGCGGGCCAAGGAGAGCATGAAGCGCGGCGCGATCTGCGATAAGAAGGCCGAGGAGATCATCAGCCGGTTGGACTATGATTTTTCGCTGGCCGACAGGGATGCCGCCATGCACAGCGGCGTCATTGCCCGCACCATCGTCCTTGACCGGCTGGTGGGCGCATGGCTTGCGAAGAATCCCGGCGCGGTGGTGGTGAATATCGCCTGCGGGCTGGATACCCGCTGCTACCGGATGCAGGGCTATGCCCACTGGTACAACCTTGACCTGCCGGAGACCATCGCCGTGCGGGAGAAGCTTTTGCCGGAGAGCGGCACGATCACGCAGATCGCCATGTCGGCCATGGACGACTGGGGCAGCCGGATCGTGGAGAACGGTACGCCGGTGCTGGTCATTATCGAGGGACTGACCATGTACCTGAGCGAGACAGATGTGAAGCGCATCTTTGCGGTGATCGCCGGGCGGTTCCCTCAGGTGGCCGTGCTGGTCGAGACCATGAATCCCATGGTGGTGAAGCGTTTTAAGGAGCGCTCTATCGAGGGAAGCAACGCGAAATTTACATGGGGTGTCAAGAATGGCCGTACACTGGCGGCGCTGCTGCCGGACTTCCGCTTTGTGGAGGAGCACTGCCTGACCGAGGGTATGGCGGAGTTTGTGCCCATCTACCGGCTGCTGGGGAGGATCCCGCTGGTGCGGAACATATCCAACCGGATCGTTGTGCTGGACAGAACGGCCGGAGGTAGGGAGTAAGAGAATGAAGGTCTATACGTTCGGTGATCCGGCGGCTCCGGCCATTGTGCTGCTGCCCGGCACCTGCTGCCACTGGAAGGGCAATTTTGGCCATGTGATCCCGCTGCTGGAGCGGGACTTCCATGTGCTCTGCGTCAGCTATGACGGCTTTGACGAGACGGAGCAGACCGAGTTTCCCTCCATGCTTGCGGAGACGGAGAAAATAGAAGCCTATCTCAAGGAGCATTGCGGCGGCCATATCCGGGCGGCTTACGGCTGCTCGCTGGGCGGCTCCTTCGTGGGATTGCTGGCGGCCCGCGGAAATATCCATATGGATCACGGCATCCTCGGCAGCTCCGACCTCGATCAGGCGTCCGCGCTGACCGCGAAGCTTCAGACGGAGCTGCTGGTGCCGCTGATCTATCCGGTGATCCGGGACGGCCAATTCGAGAGCCGCCTGCTGCGGAAGAAGATGGAGGAGCGGGTTCAGCAGATGGGCGACTATGTGAAGGCGTTTATGACGATGCTGGGCGGCGCGCGGCCCTATGTGACGGCGCGTAGCTGCAAGAATCAGTTTTATTCAGACCTCGTTACGCCGCTGCCGGATAAAATCGACGTTCCCGGCACGGAGATCCATATTTTCTATGCCTTGAAAATGGGCGAAAAATACCGCGCCCGCTACCAGCAGCATTTCGCCCACCCCATCATCCATGAACAGGATATGCAGCATGAGGAGCTGCTGGCCTGCCATCCGGAGGAGTGGGCGCAGCTTGTGCGCCGGATCGCCTGCGGAGAAGCGGCGGCGCTGTGAGGGCGCGGACAGATACGATGACCAGATAAGGGGGATTTCTCATGAAACCGAGTTATCTTGCGGTAAATTTTCAACAGACGGTGGCGCAGCGCTTTCCGGCGCGTGCTGAAGAGCTGAACGCCGCCTTTGAAGCGCGGCTGCAGGCGCTGCGGGCGGAAAACGCCGATGCAAGCAAGGAAAAGCAGCGACACCTGGAGCACCAGATCCTGCCGGGTATCGCGGCGTATGAGACGCTGCAAATGGCGATGCCGAAGGAGGAGGCCCTGCAAACCGTTCACGGCTATGTAGAGCAAAAGGCGTGGCGGCAGAAGAAGGTGTATCTCAAGCTGATGCGGATCCCCGGACTGTACCGGTGTGTGCCGGGCATGTTCTCCAAAGGGACGCCGAAGCTTTTCGGCGTAACGGCGGGCTTTGCGGCCACGGATATCCAGACCACCGGCGGCGTGTGGCGCATCGACATGACGAAGTGTCCCTATCACGACACCTGTGTGCAGTACGGTTGTCCGGAGCTGTGCCGCTGCTTTTGCGACAGCGACGATATCACCTATGACGGCATGCACCCCAAGCTCTACTGGCACAGGACAAAGACGCTGGGACGCGGCAACGACTGCTGCGATTTCTGCCTGAAGATCAAAGGGAGATGACTCTCCTGTCTGCGGTTCCCCGGCTGGAGGTTGACAGAAAGCGAAAAGTGTGGTATTCTGCTCCATGGTTCGCCGCCGGGTGAACCGCAAGCGCTTTTTCCTGCATCGTTAGGCCTTTGAAGATGCGGGAAAGGGCGCATTTTGTTTTTTGGGAGGAGATCACCATGGCATGGGTATTTTTAGGGATCGCCGGACTGATGGAGGTATTCTGGGCAACGTGCCTGAAGCTGTCGGAGGGCTTTACGAAGCTGGGCTTTTCGGCACTGACCATCGTGGGCATGCTGGTCAGCTTCGGCCTGCTGTCGCAGGCTATGAAAACGCTGCCGCTGGGGACGGCCTACGGCATCTGGACAGGCATCGGTGCGCTGGGCGCGGTGGTGGTCGGTCTGGTGCTGTTCAAGGAACCGGCCACCGCGGGCCGCATGTTCTTCGCGGCGCTGCTGCTGATCGGCATTGTAGGCCTGAAGCTCACCTCA
>CAVBAZ010000240.1:0-2589 GCA_963593515.1 Bacteroidaceae bacterium | reverse complement strand
CCGCCGCGTCGATCGCCAGTTGCGCGGCCGTGCCGGCCGTCAGGGTGACCCCGGCGAGACCCGGTTCTACATCTCTCTGGAGGATGATCTGATGCGCCTGTTCGGCGGCGAACGGATCACCAACATGATGGAGCGGCTCAACGTGGACGAAGATATGCCCATTGAGAACAAGCTCCTGACCAAGTCCATCCAGCAGGCCCAGACCACCGTGGAGAGCCGCAACTTCCAGACCCGTAAGTCGGTGCTGGAGTACGACGACGTGATGAACAAGCAGCGCGAGATCATCTACGGTCAGCGCAAGCAGGTGCTGGACGGCATGGACGTAAAGGACACCATCATGAACATGATGTCCACCGCCATCACCAATCAGGTCAATTCCGCCTTCCTGTCGCAGTCCCACATCGACATGGCCCAGTGCAAGGAGCTGCTGCGGGGCGTGGAGGGTATTTACTTCCCCAAGTACGCCGTGAAGATCACCGAGGAGGAGCTTCCCTCCCTGACCGCCGAGGATCTGACGGAGCGGTTCATCGCCGCCGCCACCGACTTCTACGAGAAGAAGGAGCAGGAGTTCACCTCCCCTGTCATGCGTGAGGTGGAGCGTGTGGTGCTGCTTCGGGTGGTAGACGAGTACTGGATGGAGCACATCGACGCCATGCAGGATCTGCGTCAGGGCATCCGCCTGCGGGCCTACGCCCAGACCGACCCCGTCATCGCCTATAAGAAGGAAAGCCTTGAGATGTTCGAGGAGATGATCTCCGCCATTCAAGAGGAGACCGTCCGCCGCCTTTACAGCGTCCGCATCCAGCGCAACGAGGAGATCAAGCGCGAGCGTGTGGCCAGCGGCATGACCGAGAATGTGGGCGGCGACGGCACTGTCAAGAAGCAGCCCAAGAAGGTGGTCAAGATCGGCCGCAACGACCCGTGCCCCTGCGGCAGCGGGCTGAAGTGGAAGAAGTGCAATTGCAAGGAGTACCACTCCTGACCCCATAAGGCCAAGACCTCATATGACCCAAACCGGGCGGCGGCACCGGCCGCCGCCCGATGTTTCTCTTTTTGTTGGAGATATCATCCATTTTCGTAGGGCGGGGTGACCTCACCCCGCCGCCCACGGAACATAACACGATATCTTGCGGCGGCATGTGGTCATGCCGCCCTACGAAGCACAAACCACGCCCCACGGCTATCGAAAGGAGCCTTCTATGTTCCACACCAACACCAAAAACGGCATCACCTATCTGACCGCCGATACACTGTCCGGCGTTTGCCATGGCTTTTCCACCCGCACCGGCGGCGTATCCCCCGCGCCGTGGGACAGTCTGAATCTCGGCGTGGGCCGGGGCGACGAGCTGGCGCGGGTACAGGAGAACTACCGCCGGTTCTGCGCCGCGCTGGGCACGGACGTGAACCGGGTGGTGCTGTCCAAGCAGATCCACGAGGATGTGGTGCGCCACGTTACCGAGGAGGACATCGGCAAGGGCCTGTGGCGCGACCGGGACTATCCTTCCGTGGACGGCATGGTCACTGACGTGCCCCGCCTGCCGCTGGTGGTGTTCTCCGCCGACTGTAATGTGGTGCTGCTCTATGACCCCGTCCGCAGGGCCATCGGCGCCTGCCATGCCGGATGGCGCGGCACGGCGCTGGGCATCGCCGGGAAAACGGTGCGGGAGATGCAGCGTCTTTTCGGCTGCGATCCGGCCAACATCCGTGCCGCCATCGGCCCCGCCATCGGCCAGTGCTGCTTTGAGACGGACGGTGACGTGCCGGAGGCGCTTTGTGCCGCGCTGGGCAGCGAGGCCGAACCGTATATCGCATGGAACGGCAGCAAATACCACATCGACCTGAAATCCGTCAACGCTCTGTGGCTGCGGAAGGCCGGTGTCACACAGATCGACGTCAGCGGCGACTGCACCGCCTGCCGCACCGACCTCTACTGGAGCCACCGGAAGCACGGCGGAGACCGTGGCAGTCAGATCGCCATGATCTCACTGGAGGATCCGCTATGAAAAAACGCTTTGCGGCGACGCTGCTGGCCGCGCTGATGCTGCTCTCCCTCGCCGGCTGCGCCAGCTGGGATCCGGGCACCTATTCCAACGACCCCATGAGCGAGCTGTACGACTACTATCAGCCCGACGCGCCGGAGGAAACGCCCGCCCTAACCGCCTTTGTGCTGCCCTGTCTCAGCGGCGTAACGCTGGATCCCATCACCTGCCCCGACGGCATACAGCTGACGGTAGCGGCGCTGCTGTATGAGCCGCTGTACCGCCTGACGCCGCAGTTTGAAGCAGAGAACGTACTGGCCCAGAGCGAGAGCTACGATGCCGAGACCTTCACCTATACCATCCGTCTGCGCAGCGGCGTCCGGTTCAGCGACGGCACGGCGCTGACGGCGCAGGACGTGGCCGCCACGCTGTTGCGGGCCCAGCAATCCCCCCGCTATGCCGCCCGGCTGGCGGACATGGTCTCCGTCACTGCCGCAGGCAGCGACACCGTGACCATTCAGCTAGCGCAGGATCGCCGGAGCTTCACCTCCCTGCTGGATATCCCCATCGTCAGATCCGGCACGGAAACGGCTGCCACTCCCACCGGCAC
>CAVBAZ010000239.1:0-13044 GCA_963593515.1 Bacteroidaceae bacterium | reverse complement strand
GCGGCATAGTGAAGGTACACTCCGGATAGCCGGGGCAGGCAAGGAACGGGCCGAACCGGCCCTCCCGCTCCACCAGATTGCGGCCGCACACGGGGCACAGCTCGTCGCTGACGGTGGGCTCGGGACGGATATAGTCGCCCGCCTCGGCGTCGGTCAGGTGCTGGGCAAAGCCGTCATCATAGAACTGGTGCAGCACCTGCTTCCAAGGCAGCTTGCCCTCCTCCACATCATCCAGCCGCTGTTCCATGTTGGCGGTGAATTTCAGGTCGGCGATATCGGAGAAATACTTCTCCATCCAAGTGGTGACCGCCTTGCCCAGATTGGTGATGAGAAGGTATTTGCCCTCCTTTTTCACATAGCGGCGGTCCAGAATGGTGGACACGGTGGGCGCGTAGGTGGAGGGACGGCCGATGCCGTTTTCCTCCATGGCGCGGATCAGCGCCGCCTCGGTATAGTGGGCGGGCGGCGTGGTGAAATGCTGGCTGGGAACAAAGTCCTTCAGGGACAGGGCCTCTCCCTCCCGCAGGTCGGGCAGGGCGGGCTCCTTCTCCTCCTTGTCGTCGTCATCCCGGCTCTCCTCGTACACGGCGGTATAGCCGGAGAATTTCAGCTTACTGGCGGTGGCCCGGAACAGGTGCGCATCGGCACTGATGTCCACCGACACGCTGTCATAGACGGCGTTTGCCATCTGGCTGGCCAGAAAACGGCTCCAGATCAGGCGGTACAGGCGGTACTGCTCCGGCGTCAGGTCGCCGCGGATGGTCTCCGGCGTCAACGTCACGTTGCTGGGGCGGATGGCTTCGTGGGCGTCCTGCGCCCCGGCCTTTGCCTTATACTGGCGGGCGGCGGCAGGCACATAGCCCTCGCCGTAGCGGCTCTTGATAAAGTCGCGGGCGTCCCGCTGTGCCTCGTCGCTGATACGCAGCGAGTCGGTACGCATGTAGGTGATCAGACCCACGGTGCCCTCGCCGGTGATGTCCACGCCCTCATACAGCTGCTGGGCGATGGCCATGGTGCGGCGGGGCGTCATGTTCAGCTTGCGGGAGGCCTCCTGCTGCATGGTGGAGGTGGTGAAGGGAGGGGACGGAGAGCGGTTCTTGTCAGTGCGCTTCACCGACTTCACGGCGAAGGCGGCGCTGCGCAGCTCGTCCATGATGGCCTGCACATCCGCCTGGTTCTGCGGCTCGTACTTCTTGCCGCTGCGGCCATAGTAATGGGCCTTGAAGGCGGCCTTCTCCACGTTTTCCAGCACCGCGTCCAGCGTCCAGTACTCCTGGGGCTGGAACCCGGCAATCTCCTGATCCCGGTCAAACACCATGCGGGTGGCCACGCTCTGGACACGTCCGGCGGACAGGCCCCGGCGGATCTTCTTCCACATCACCGGAGAGATCTGATAGCCCACCACGCGATCCAGCACGCGGCGGGCCTGCTGAGCGTCCACCAGATCCTGATCGATGGCGCGGGGATGGGCGATGCTCTCGCCCACCACCTTGCGGGTGATCTCGTTGAAGGTAACGCGCTTGGTCTTATCGTCCGGCAGGTTCAGCAGATGCTGCAAATGCCACGAAATGGCCTCTCCCTCGCGGTCCGGGTCGGTGGCGAGATAGACGGTGTCGCTGGCGGCGGCGTCCTTTTTCAGCTGCCGGATCAGCTCCTCTTTTCCACGGATGGGTTTATATTCAGGTTCAAAATCGTGCTCAATGTCCACGCCAAGGGTGCTCTTGGGCAGGTCGCGCAGGTGGCCCATGCAGGCCGTGACCTGATAGTCCGGCCCCAGATATTTGCCAATGGTCTTGGCCTTGGCGGGAGACTCCACGATCACCAGATTTTTCTTGCTCATGCTCTCTTAATTCCTTTTCCTTCCTACTCTTGTGGGGGCAGCTCCACGGTACGCACGAAGCTCCGTGCGCCGTTCTGGCCCGCCCAGCCGCTGATCTCCAGCAGCGTCAGCGCCGGCAGCACCCGCTGGATGGGCAGTTGCGTTTCCTCCGCCAGCTGGTCGCTGAGCTTCTGGGTATCGGTTGCCAGCGCCCGCAGCACAAGGCGCTGCTCCTCCGGCAGTCCGTCCAGTTCCTCCGCCGTCAGGCAGGGCAGGACAGGCGTCTGCGACGCTTCCGGCTCGAATTTGTTCTTTTCCGCCGCCGTTTTGGGTGCGCCCGCCAGATGGGGCAGCGGCGGCATTGGCGGCGGGGACTGACGCCGCAGCTTATGGGGATACCGGCTCTCGAACTCCCCCAGAATGTCCCACGCGCAGGTGGCAAGTCCCGCGCCCTCCCGGATCAGCCGGTGACAGCCGACGCTGTTGGGCGCGTCGATGGGGCCGGGGACGGCGAACACGTCCCTGCCCTGCTCCGCCGCGTTGTGGGCGGTGATCAGCGCACCGGAGCGTTCCGGGGCCTCCACCACCACGGCGGCCACGCTCAGGCCGCTGATGATCCGGTTCCTGACCGGAAAATGCCATGCCTCCGGCTCCGCCTGAGGCGGATACTCCGACAGCAGCACGCCGGTGGCGGCGATATCCTCATACAGCCGCCGGTTCTCCGCCGGATAGACCACGTCCACACCGCCGCCCAGCACGCCGCAGGTAAAGCCGCCGAAGCGCAGCGCGCCCTTCATGGCGGCCGCGTCCACGCCCTTGGCCATGCCGGATACCACCATGCCGCCCTGCTGGGTCAGCTCATAGCCCAGCTTTTCGGCGCAGTGAATACCGTAGGGCGTGCAGGAGCGGGTGCCTACCACGGCCACCGCCGCCTCCTCATCAAAGAGGGGCATGGCGCCCTTGCCGTACAGCAGCAGCGGCGGCTGATAGATGTTCCGCAGCCGCTCCGGATACAGGGCGTCGGCCATGGTGACAATAAAGATGTTCTTTCTGGCACAGTCCGCCAGCACGCGGTCGGCCATCGCCAGCGACTTGTTTTCCAGCAGCGCCGCCTGTTCCTTTTTCAGCCCGTCCACCTGCCACAGCGCTTCCTCGCGGGCATAGTATACGTCCTCCGGTGAGGAAAAATGCTCCATCAGCAGCGTTTTGCTGCTGTCCGTCAGGCCCGGCAGCGTGGTCAGCCAGACCCAGTATTTCAGCGCCGCCATGGCCCGCACCTCACTTTCCTGTTACCGATAGCTCTCCCACAGCAGCACCGCGGCGGCGATGGCCGCGTTCAGTGACTCGCAGCGGTCTGTCATGGGAATTTTTAATGTTTTCTGGCACATGTCCAGCACCGTATCGCGGATGCCCTGTCCCTCGCTGCCGATGACGATGGCGCAGCGGTCAAGGGACACGGTACGGACGTCCTCCGTATCCTCCCGCAGGGCCGTACCGTACAGGGGCAGGCCGCTGCGTGCCAGCAGATCAGGCAGTTCTTCCGCCTTCATGCACCACACGGGACGGCGGAACACCGCCCCCATGGAGGAGCGCACGGTCTTGACGCTCCACGGGTCGGCGCAGCCCTCCAGCAGCAGCAGGCCGTCAAAGTCAAAGGCGTCCAGCGTCCGCAGGATGGTGCCCACGTTGCCGGGGTCCTGCACGCCGTCCAGCACCATATAGCGGCTGCCGGAGAGCGTCGCGGGCACTTCCCCGCCTGGCAGCGCCACCGTAAACAGTGCGCCCTGCGGCGACTTCATGGGCGAGATGGAGGCCATTACGTCCTCCGGCACCTCCACCGCCCGGATGCCCTCTGGGATCGGCGGCAGGGCCGTGCCGACGGTGACGGCGATCTCCCGTACGGGGGCGTGCCATTTCAGTGCCTCCGCCAGCAGCTTGGGACTGTCGCACAGGTACACGCCCTGCTCCCGGCGATAGGCGGCGGAAGCGGCCAGCTTTTTCATATGGACCAGCAGGGAATTAGTGCGGCTGGTGATCTTCTCCATGTTGACCGCCTCCTTTTTGTTGGAATGGAAAGGCTGACCCGACAAGCCTTTGTCGGGTCAGCGGGGTAATGTGCTTTAGTCTAAAGGCTTCATGGTCGGGAAGAGGATGACATCGCGGATGGAGTCCGCGCCGCACAGCATCATGCTACACCGGTCGATACCGAAGCCCAGACCGCCGGTGGGCGGCATACCATACTCCAGCGCCATGACGAAATCGTCGTCCATCATGTCGGCTTCCTCGTCGCCGTTGGCACGCTTTTCGGCCTGCGCCTTAAAGCGCTCGTACTGGTCGATGGGGTCGTTCAGCTCGGAGAAGGCGTTGCCCATCTCGCAGCCGCAGATGAACGCCTCATACCGCTCGGTCAGGTGCGGGTCGGCGGGACTGCGCTTGGCAAGGGGACTGACCTCCACGGGATACATGGTGATGAAGGTGGGCTGCACCAGCGTCTCCTCCACCTTCTGGTCAAAGGCCTCGTACAAGGCGTTGCCCCAGGTATGGGACACGCCGTCCATATCCACGCCCACGCTCTTGGCCAGCTTCACGGCGGCGTCATCGTCGCCCTCGATAGCCATAAAGTCCGCGCCGGTGACATTCTTCACCGCGTCGGCCATGGTGACACGGGGCCAACCGGGAGTCAGGTCGATGTCATGGCCCAGCCACTGGACCTGATAGCCGCCATGGATCTCCTTGCACGCGCCGGAGAGGATGGCCTCCAGAATATCCATCATGCCGTCCAGATTGGTATAGGCCTGATACAGCTCGCAGGTGGTGAACTCGGGGTTATGCTTGGTGTCCATACCCTCGTTGCGGAAGATGCGGCCCACCTCATACACGCGCTCCAGCCCGCCCACGATCAGCCGCTTCAGGTGCAGCTCGGTAGCGATACGCATATACATGTCGATGTCCTGCGCGTTGTGATGGGTAATAAACGGACGGGCGTTGGCGCCGCCGGCAATGGGGCTGAGAACGGGGGTCTCTACCTCCATGAAGCCCAGAGAATCCAGATAGCGGCGCAGATAGGACACGAACTTGCTGCGGATCTCGAAGTTCCGCTTGCTCTCGGGGTTCACGATCAGATCCACATAGCGCTGGCGATAGCGGACCTCCTTGTCGGTCAGGCCGTGGAACTTCTCGGGCAGGGGACGCAGGGACTTGCTCAGCAGAATGATCTCATGGGCGCGGACAGACATCTCGCCCCGCTGGGTGCGGAACACCTCGCCGATGACGCCCACGATATCACCGATATCGTACTTCTTGAAGTGGTTATAATTGTCCTCGTCCATCTCGTCCTTGCGGGCGTAGATCTGGATACGGCCGGACTTGTCCTGCATGTCGCAGAAGGACACCTTGCCCATGCCGCGCTTGCTCATCAGGCGGCCCGCCACGCGGACGGGCGTACCCTCCAGCGCGTCGAAATTATCCTTGATATCCTGAGCGTGATGGGTCACGTCAAACTTGGTGATCTGGAAGGGATCGCGACCCTCGTCCTGCAGGGCCTTCAGCTTGTCGCGGCGGATCTGGAGCAGCTCGCCCAGCTCCTGCTGTTCGTTGGTGTTGGTCACATTGGTGTTTTGCTCTGCCATAACGGCCTCCTTATCTCATCAGCCTCGATCGCTGATCGAGGGGTTCATCGTTCAATACTGTCCACACGGTAGTGGATGGCGCCCTTGGGGGCCTCCACGATCACTTCGTCGCCCGCCTTGCGGCCCATCAGGGCCTTGCCGAAGGGAGAATCCTCGCTGATGGCGCGATTCATCACATCGGCCTCCTGAGAGCCCACGATCTTATAGGCGGGCAACTGTTTTCGTGTATCCAGATTGGTCACCACGACCTTGCAGCCGATGGAGATCTTGTCAGAGTCCATCTCCGCCTCGTCCACGATGACGGCGTGCAGCAGAATGTCCTCCAACTCCGCGATGCGGGAGTAAAGCTTGCCCTGCTCGTTTTTCGCCTCGTCATACTCGCTGTTTTCGCTCAGGTCGCCGAAACCGCGGGCCTCCTTAATGAGTTCCGCCACCTCGTCGGCGCGGGTGGTCTTGCTGTAATCCAGCTCCTGTTTCAGCTCGTCATAACGGGCCTGGCTCATTTTAAATTCTTTTGCCATGCTGCACATTCCTTTCTATTACACCCCTCCGGCAAATTGCTGCCATCGGGTATACTTATATTATAACTATAATGTGTCATGTTGCATTATAGTGAGTTTCCGTCCACCTGTCAAGCGTTGGGTTCAATTGTTTTTACGCGAATTTGCTCTTTTTTGATCTCTCCAACCTCAAAAAGCACCGCCAGCAGCTGTTCCGGCACCTCGTTCTCCGGCTCTTTCCCCGTCAGGCGGTAGGTCAACTTCTGATAGCGGCGGCAGTCCTCCCCCAGACAGATGGTGTTTCCCGACGGCGCGCCGCCGAAGGACACCGTCACCGCCGCCTGCCCCACCCCGCAGACGGTCAGCCCGAACCGTTCCCACAGGATGCGCTCCAGCACCTCTCTCCCGCTGCCGATCTCCAATGACAGATACCGCACCCGCCGGGCCAGCAGGACAGCCGCCTCCGCCACCGCCGCCGTCACATGCACCGCCTGTAAGGCCGCCGTTTTCCGCCGCAGGTCACCCTGCCTGTCCAGCAGCTGCGACAGCAGCGCCTGCCGCAGACGGCACACCTCCACCGGAAGGATTCCCCATCGGGCGGCTTCCTCCTCTAAAGCTTCCGGCATAACACTGCGTCTTACACCGCGGCGACGCAGCTTCCGCCATACGAAGCGGCGGCGCAGCCGCAGCAAGATCCCGGACTCCGGCAGCACCGCCGCCATGAACCATACGCCTTTGATCTGCCGCCGCGCCACGGCGGCAGGCGTTCCCAATGTCACATAGCCATACATAAAAAAGCACCTCTGTACCAGTGTATGGTACAGAGGTGCCGGTTATCCAAAATCAACCGTAATACTGCCAGCCGGTCAGGTAGGTCAGGGGATCCACCCAGCCGTCGTTTTCCATAATGCCGAAGTGCAGGTGGGGGCCGGTGGAGTTGCCGGTGTTGCCGGAGTAGGCGATGACCTGCCCCTGGGACACCGTGTCGCCCATCTTCACGTTGTAGCCGCTGAGATGGCCGTACAGCGTGGAGTTGCCCTTGCCGTGGCTGATGATGACGCAGTTGCCGTAGCCGCCGTTCCAGCTGGCCCAGGTGACCTTACCGGCCTTGGCCGCCAGCACAGGCGTACCCATGGGGGTGCCGATGTCCACGCCCTTATGGTTGGTGCTGCCGATGCCGCCGGGGGAATTGCGCCCGCCGAACTTGGAGGTGATCCACCGGATGCCGTTGCAGGGCCACACATAGCCGCCCACGGTACCGGCGATATCGTCCATACCCAGCTCACGGGCCTTGGCCTCAGCCGCGGCGATCAGATCGTCCAGCGCCTCCTCCTCGGCCTTGATGGCGTCATACTCCGCCTGCTTGCCCTCCTCGGTCTTGATGTACTCCGCCAGCAGCTTCATGCTCTCGGAGATCTGACCCTCCAGCTCCTGCTTGGAGGCGGTCAGCTCCTCGCTCTGCTGCTCCAGTGCCGCCTTGTCATCCGCCAGCTCTTGCCGGATCTCCTGCAGGTCGGAAATGACCTTCTTGTTGTAGCGGGCGATCTCGTTGATGAAGTCGATGCGGCTGATGAGGTCAGAGAAGCTGGTGGCCTTGAACAGCACCGACCAGTAGGACAGCGTGCCCTGCTCCTCCTCCCTGCGCACCTGCTTGTGGAACAGCTCGGTCTGCTGCTCCTCCAGCGCCTCGTTGGCGGCGATGCTGCGGGCGGTAATGTCGATCTGCTGCTCCAGCAGGCCGATCTCGTCCGTCAGCGCCGCGTTGCGCTGATCCAGCAGGTTCTTCTGCTTCTGGGTGCTGGCCTTCTGACCCTTGATCTTGTCCAGCTCCTTCTTCAGGTTATTCATTTCCTCCCGCTTGCCGTTGATCTGCTGCTGCAGGTCGTTATACTCCTTGCGGATATTGTCGGCCTCGGTACTGTCCTTTTTATCGTCCGTCTTGGTGCCGGACGTAGTTGTGCCGGTTTTTGTGTCACTGCCCGTTGTGGCGTAGGCCATGGCAGGCAGCAGCGACACCGTCATCAGCAGCGCACACAGCAGCGCCAGGGCTCTCTTTCCAGCGGTCGTTCGTTTCATGGTTCGTCCTCCTACGGTGCGGAAATCCCTTCCGCGTGGTTTATACCTTCAGGAAGCGGCGAATGGCCATCAGGCTGCCGCCCACGCCGATCACCACACCGGCCGCGGCAAAGATGCCCGCCACCGGCTGCCAGATGCTCTGGAAGGGTACCACCTCCAGCAGCTGCATGGTGTCGGAGGTGTCGATGCCGTTGGCCATGGCGCTGTACAGCAGCCATTGCAGACCGAAGGCGATCACCGCGCCGAACAGGCCCAGCAGCAGTCCCTCAAACACGAAGGGCCAACGGATAAAGCTGTCGGTAGCGCCCACCATCTTCATAATGGCGATCTCCTCCCGCCGGTCAAAGGTAGTCAGCTTGATGGTATTGGAAATAATGAACAGCGACACCACCAGCAGCACAACGATCAATATAATGGAGATAACGCCCGCTATGTTGCGGATGGTGATGAAGCCCGCCGAGATCACCTCGTCGGCCCGCACCTCGTCGATGCCCTCTACGGCGTCCACAGCCGCCTTGGTAGCGGTGATCTGGTCGGGATCGGTCAGGTGGATCACATAGCGGTGACGGAACACCTCCGACGGGAGATCCTTGAACATGTCGTCCTCGTCATATTCGGTCACATAGGTGTCCCGCGCCTCCTGCCGTGAGATGAAAGTACAGTCGGCCACATTGTCCACCTTTTCCAGCTGGCTCTGCAGCGCCTTGGCCTGCGTTTCCGTCAGCGAGTCGTCCACAAAGGCCACCATGGCGTTCTCCTTTTGCAGATCCGCCAGATTCACATTAGCGTTATAGGCCACCAGCGAAAAGGTACCCATGATCAGCAGACACGCCACCGTCACGCCGATGGCGGCAAAGGACATGAACCCGTGGGAGAACATGCTGCGGGCGCCCTCTTTGAAAAAGTATCCCAAGTTTTTCATTGGCTCACCACCCCTTCGTATGTACCGGTGGCGTCACCCGCTACGCGGCCGCTGTCCAGGTAGATGACCCGCTTGTTGAAGTGGTTCACCAGACCGCGCTCGTGGGTCACCACGATCACCGTAGTACCCAGCGCGTTGATGCGCTCCAGCAGCGTCATGATCTCCAGCGAGCGGGCCGGGTCAAGGTTTCCGGTCGGCTCGTCGGCCACGATGGTGCTGGGGTTGTTCACCAGCGCACGGGCGATGGAAACACGCTGCTGCTCGCCGCCGCTGAGCTCGTCGGGGTAGTTGTTCTCCTTCCCCTTCAGGCCCACCAGCTCCAGCACATAGGGGATGCGGCTGCGGATCTCACGGGGCGGCGCACCCACCGCCCGCATGGCCAGCGCCAGATTGTCATACACCGTCCGGCCGGCGATCAGGCGAAAGTCCTGAAAGATCACGCCGATGGTACGGCGCATCAGGGGCAGCTGCTTTTCCTTGATACGGCTCATGGAAAAGCCGTTGACCATCACGCGGCCGCCGGTGGGAACGACCTCGCCGGTCAGCATCTTGATAATGGTGGACTTTCCGCTGCCGGAAGGCCCCACCAGAAACACAAATTCTCCGTCATCTATCTGAAATGAGATCCCACGAATGGCCTTTGTGCCGTTTTCGTAGGTCTTCTCCGCATCTGTCAATCGAATCATGGCACTCCCTCAAATTCTCTCAAAAGCAACATCTTGTGGCAAAAAGCCACGCCTTGTTACATTATATATAAGTCCTCAACAAATGGCAACAGGAAAACCATGAATTTTCGGTAAATCCGCCATGCAAAATCCGCCATTATTAGTATAGACGACCAAACGCGCCAAAATGTTCCCGCGTTTTACAAAAAAAGTGTGCCGCTCTGCGGCACACCACAGTTTTTCACTTTTCGGTCTTATTTCTTCACTGCATAAAAAAAGACGGCTTTTGCCGTGTGCCGATAAGACAGTAATTTGAGAAAATTACAAAATCGGCATCTGCTAAGCAGGATTGGACAACAAAACAGGCGGCACTCAGCTTCGGTTGGGTGCTGCCTGTTTTTGTACATCTAAGGGTCGAAATTCGCTTATTTTTTGCCCTATAAAACAAGGGTAATGGAAAGGGTGAAATAGTTATTGCCTTTGTGTGATCCCTTTGTAAAACAGCGAATCGCTGCATAGTGCATACGGTTCGCTTGGAAGTGCGTATATTTGTGGTCGTGCAAAAATACCTAGCAAAACCGCAAAACTGATAAGTGATCATTTCGATGCAGAGTATGTTCGATACCGAGAAAATCGGAAAACCAGCTTATATGCACAGAAGATCGATGCTCTTACACGATACATATCAGAAAGCCTATTGTAATTTTCGCATCTCTGCGCTACAATGTGTGTACACACATACTTTCTTTCAAGAACGGAGGAAGCGCTTATGAGTATATTTGGTTTTTTCAAAAAGAAAGCGGATATAAAGCCTCAAGTCGAAAAAGAAACTGCAATAGAAGCCCCTGTACAACGTGGCATTACTATCTCAAAACGAGTTGAACTTGATTCCCATAATGAGAACAGAATAAGAAACTGCTACATTGCTTTTGATGTGGAAACAACAGGACTGAGTCCTATAACCGATCGAATTGTTGAGATTGGCGCTACAATTTTTCAAAACGGAACCGTACAAAGGGGATTTTCATCTCTCGTAAATCCCGGCATTTCAATTTCACAATCTGCATCTGCTGTCAATCATATTACAAACTCCATGCTCAATAGTGCTCCATCTGAAAAGGAAGTATATTCGCAGTTGGTAGACTTTTTGGGAGACGCTTTATGTGGTGGAATCGTAATGTGCGCTCACAATGCAAAATTCGATTTTGATTTTCTTTGCAACACACTATCTCGTCTCGGCTTTAATGCGAATATTGAGTATATTGATACTCTTAGCCTTTCAAGAAAGTATTTGCATGGACTGGAAAACTACAAGCAAAGCACAATTGAGAATTATTTCGGACTGACAAATCCTTCGTCTCATAGAGCTGCATCAGATGCTGAAAATTGTGGTCATATCTTGTATCGTTTGTTAGATGTCGCCAGCGAATCCTTGGAAATAGAAAAAAGACAAATTGAGCAATCAAAGCCAAATTTACAAGAATTAGAAGTATGCGCCTTTATTCAAAATGTCATTTCTCAAAAAGGTGGAGATACGAAATTACTTAGATTCAGAAAAAATAGTAGCGGTTATGTGGATGTGTGCTGTCTGTATACTTTCCTGAAAGTCAAATTCGCCAAAAAAGGTGCTTATATTCTGATTAGGAGTAATTGTCCTGCAACAGAAAATTACGTTACCGAATTGTATACACAGAGTGAAGGCGGCACAGATTATATCCGGGTGTATTTTTCAAGCCCATTTGATTTGGAACCTCTGTCAGAGTATATCTATGAGGCGTTTTTCAACTGTTATGAATCTATGGAGGAATACGCATCGTATAGCAATTATAGAAGGCGAGAAATCGAAAACAGCATTCGCTTCATGTGTGCCCTGACCAATGAAGAAGTATCTTCTTTGCTGAACGAGATTAAAGAGCACAACTATGCACCGGTAACTATTTCTGTAGCAAATGAACGCCAGATTTCCTATGACGATGTTGTAATCCATGCTGTTTATAATCGGGTTCCGCTGAGTGAAATCCGAAATGCTGATAATTGGGACAAGGGATTCAAAATGGGATTCCCGCATTGGGAAAAAGGCGAAAATGAGCGGAAAAAAGGAAACCTTGCGTTAGCTATAGAATTATTTGATAAAGCAAGATTGAACGGTTATGCCGCTCCAGCATTATACACTTCTTATGCGTTGGCATATCGGCAGCTAAAGGACTACAGCAACGAAATAGTAATCTTGGATGAAGGCATTGCAAGAATGCCAGATCAAGCCAGCGCATGGAGTGCTCGAAGAACTAAAGCTATAAGCTTGCTCTTTGCTCAACAAGAAAAGGAACGAAAAGCTGCTGAAAAGTTGAAACGGCAAGCTGAAAAAGTGGCGCAGAAAGAAACCGCTGTGTCTGTTCCGAAGAAACCCCGGGATAGAGCGATTTTGCAGATGGATGATAGCGGAAATATTATAAAAGAGTTTGATTCAATAGCTGCCGCAGTACAAGAAGTTGGTGTAAGTTCTAAGAGCATTCGGGATGCCGCTAATGGTGTTCAAAAACGGGCGGGTGGATACCATTGGATGTATAAAGAGTAAGGAATGTTTTATGCCAGACAACAGGAATCGCAAGCGACCGATACAGGTCAAATTTTTCGTAGATGAAAGAGAACTCGGCTTGATAAAGGTGAGGATGGAGCAGCTTGGTATAGAGAATATGAGCGCTTACCTTCGCCAAGTGGCGATCAACGGATATGCGTCAAAACCGGATTTGCCTGAACGCCGTGAGTCGAAAAATCCTTGACTCACTTTTCAAGATTGAGTGATGTTCAGCTCCGCAAGAGCGCAGCCGATTTCTCTGAAATCGTTCAGGGGTTGGGGCATTTCCCCAACAAGATTGCACGGGTGTATAAACACGAGCATTGCTTGCCAAGTGCGTTTCGCAGTTGGCAGGTAATGAGAAGTGGGTACCGCCGTGCATTGCTTGCCAGAATGGTAAGCTCCGGTGTGGGTACTCACCGGATTTGCTTGCTATTCTGCAAGGAAATCCCGGTCGTGCTACACCGGATTTCGCAAGTGTATCTACACTTGCTGTGCTTGCTATTCTCCATTTTCCATGATAGCAAGCGTCATTTTCCAAATGGAAATCGGCGGCAACTGCCGCCTTGTCTGCCCAAAAGCGAAACGGACGGACGCTGTCAATGGCGGCGCAGCCGTTCATCTTGACCATTGACGGCGTTCGTCCGTTTTGCTACTCCGACTATAATTTTGAATAATAATGAATCGAAGCGAAGGAGGCTTGACGAAGTGAATCCGAAAGAAAAAGACAATGAGATCATTGAACTGACCGACGAGGAACTGGACGAGATTTTTGCCGATGATGATTTTGATGGCGGCGAGGAGGACGGTGAAATCCGCTCGTTTCATTTCTCCAATCCCGATCCGTATGCCAAGGTC
>CAVBAZ010000238.1:0-2023 GCA_963593515.1 Bacteroidaceae bacterium | reverse complement strand
GTCTCCGCCGTGACGGACGCCGCGTCGTCCGAGGATACGGCGCTGCCCTTACCGGGGGCGATGTACTTCTGTCCGGCAGGAACCACCTGCTGTCCGCAGGTAGCGCACACGCCGTCCGCCCCCACCGTGTGGCCCAGCGCGGGGCTCATGACCGCGCCGCATACGGCGCAGGTCTCCGGCTCTGTGCAGGTGGCCGGGCCGCCGGAGGTATGGGGCAGCTGGGGCGACAGCTCGATGCCGCAGCGCAAACAGGTCTGGGGCGCGGCGCAGGTGGCCTCCGGGCCGGGGTCGTGGCCCAGCGCCTCGGTCATCACCTTGCCGCACTCGGTACAGATCTCCGGCTCGGTACAGGTGGCCGGTGCAGCGGATACATGCTTATGGCAGCCGGCCAGCACCATGGCCACAGCCAACAGCGCCGCCGACAGGCAGATCATTCGTTTCATGGGATACTTCCTTTCTCAGGGGTTGTCTCTCTATTACTATGCACGATTATAGTAAACAGGACAGATTTTTGCAAGTCATAAGTGTAAACTTTCCCTGTACTTTACCCGCTATCTGGCCCGCAGCGAAAAATAGGTGTGGCTTTATGGAAAAATGTGTGTTATACTGATATGACTGTCAATATCACAAATGAGGTGAAACCCATGAACCGGCAATTTCCCTGTCTGGAAATACATCTGGACAGGCTGTACCATAACGCGGAGCAGGTCATTTCCCGCTGCAAGGCCCGCGGTATCCGTGTATGCGGCGTCATCAAGGGCGTAGGCGGTATGCCGGAGGTGGCCCGCGTACTCAGTGAAGCAGGTGCGGAGCAGATCGGCACCAGCCGTCTGGAGCAGGTGGCCCGCTGCCGCGCCGCAGGGGTGAACGTCCCCTTCCTGCTGATCCGTATTCCCGGTCTTTCCGAGCTGGCGGACACTGTGGCATTGTGCGAGATGTCGCTGCAAAGCGAGGTGGCCACGCTGGACGCATTGGAGCAGGAGTGCCTGCGGCAGGGAACGACCCACAGCGTTATCGTGATGGCCGACCTGGGCGATCTGCGGGAGGGCTTTTGGAACGCCGACGAGCTGATCGCCGCCTGCGTCCATGTGGAGCGCGACCTGCCCCATGTCCATCTGGCGGGCATCGGCGTGAACCTCAGCTGCTACGGCTCCATCCGGCCCACGCCGGAGAAAATGACGCAGCTGACCGATCTTGCCGGACGGGTAGAGGCGGCCATCGGCCGCAGGCTGGAGATCGTCTCCGGCGGCGCCACCAGTTCCTACACGCTGGTGCATTGGGACGCCATGCCGCAGGGCATCAACCATCTGCGCATCGGTGAAAACATCCTGCTGAGCTACGACCTGCAAAACCTGTGGCACATCTCCGACATGGACTATCTCCGCACCGACACCTTTACGCTGACGACGGAGGTCATCGAGGTGCGGGAAAAGCCCACCTATCCGCAGGGCGAGTTCTGCATCGACGCCTTCGGCCATACGCCGGAATACGCCGATCACGGCATCCGCCGCCGGGCACTGCTGGCGCTGGGCCGGGCCGACGTGGGCGAGCTGGAAACGCTGGAGCCCCGCGAGAGCGGCATCACCGTGGTGGGCGGCAGCTCTGACCACTGTATTCTGGACGTGACCGATTGTTCCCGGTCTTTGCAGGTGGGCGACACGGTGTCCTTCTCCCTGCGGTACAGCCATCTGCTGTATCTCACCGGGCGGGAGGATGTCCGGTTCCTGTATACCGGTAAATGATATGATAATAATTTAAAATAACGGAGGAGCACTTGACTATGGGCAATATGGAAGGATTTGGCATTTTTCTTTGGAATGCGGTCATTACCCTGTTTTCATTTCTCGCGGTAGCGCCGATCGTACTGTCGGCGGTGTCTCAGTTCGGCGTGCAGAAGCGTTTCGCTCAGACCATGATCGACGAGGGCATCATCAACGCCGAGGAGGTCAAGCTGATCCAGCCAAAAAAGCAGATCGCGGGCGTGGTCGTTTCGGTGATCGTGGTGGCGGCGCTGGTCTATACC
>CAVBAZ010000237.1:0-4881 GCA_963593515.1 Bacteroidaceae bacterium | reverse complement strand
GCATCACCGGCGACCTGTTCAAGGTCGTTCCTGAACTGATCGAGTCCATCAAGGCTGCCAAGGCTGCGAAATAAGAGGTTCCTCCCTCATGAAAAACAGGCTGTCACGTTTCGTAACAGCCTGTTTTTTACCTCCATAACTGCGCAATTTCATGCCATAGAAGGGCAATTTCATGTCACAGCAGCCCGTTTTCATGCCACAGCAAGGCGATTTCATGTCATAGCGGGGCGTTTTCGTGCCGTTTCTTGACCTTTCCGGAGGTTTTTGCTATACTGTTTTCTCATTGAAAAGGAGGTGGAGCCTATGGACGCTCACGACCTGCACATTCAGCTGGATCCCGCCAAACGGGCCAGCGACGATATCTATGAACAGCTCCGCGCCCTCATCACCTCCGGCGCGCTGAAGCCCGGCGACCGGCTGCCCTCGGAGCGGGCCATGATGGCGGAGCTGCAGCGCAGCCGCCCCACCATCCGGGAGGCGCTGAAGCGGCTGGAGCAGGGCGGCTACATCTCCTCCACCCAGGGCGCATCCGGCGCGGTGGTGCAGGAGCTGAGCCTGCACGCCGCCGAGGAGCCGCTGAAGGACATGATCCAGCTCAGTCAGGTGTCCCTTTCCGAGCTGAACGAATACCGCCAGAGCAACGACTCCACCATCGCCGCGTGGGCCGCCAAACGCCGCACGGAGGCCGATCTGACCGATCTGCGCCGGTGTGTCGCCGAAGCGGAGACGGCGCTGGCGGACTATGAGCGGTTCATTGAGCTGGACGTCTGCTTCCACAGCCTGCTGGCGCGGGCCAGCGCCAACCGGGTGGCCATGATCGTCACGGAGGTGCTGGGCAACGTGGAAAAGGAGACGCTGCGCAGCAAGATGCTGACCCTCTCCCCGGAGGGACGGATCGATCTGGGACGCCGTATTCTGGACACCCACACCATCATTCTCAAAGCCATTGAGCAGCAGGACAGCCGGGCCGCCCGCAGCGCCATGCGTACCCATACCGAGGCGGCGGGCCGCGACCTGCAGGTATAAGGAGGGGCCGACATGACCTTACAGCAGCTGAAATACGTCTCCATGGTGGAAAAGTGCGGCTCCTTCAGCCGGGCCGCCCAGAAGCTGTACGTCTCCCAGCCCAGCATCAGCAATCTGGTGAACGCGCTGGAGGAGGAGCTGGGCATCACCATCTTCACCCGATCTTCCACCGGCATCGCCATCACCAACGAGGGCCGGGAGCTGCTGAAGCTCAGTAACCGCCTGCTGCGGGACGCCGACTATATCAGCGAATACTTCCACAGCGACACCGAAGGGCCGAAGCACACCTTCTTCGTCAGCAGCCAGCACTACGATTTTGTGGTGAGCGCCTTTGAGGAGTTCGTGGACGGATTGGACGCGGAGCGGTATACGCTGGGCCTGAACCAGACCCAGACCGCCGCCGTCATCGAGGACGTGCGCAAGCAGTACAGCGACCTTGGCGTCATCTTCCTGTCGGACGTGAACCGCCGCCACATGATGAAGGTGCTGGAGGACAACAATCTGGAGTTCCACGCCGTGACGCAGGCCGCGCCACACGCCTTTCTCTCCGTGACCCACCCGCTGGCAAAGCGGGAAAGCGTCACGCCGGAGGAGCTGATGGACTATCCCTGCATCGTATATGAGCAGAACGCCGATTCCCCCGGCTTTTTCTCCGAGGAGATGATGCTGCCCAACTTCTATCCCCGGAAGGTGGTTTACATCAGCGACCTGTACGTCAGCACGGCGCTGATGCGCAGCTGCAACGCCTACGACATCGGCACCGGCGTCATCTCGCCCCGTCTGGCACAGGAGGTGGCCTGCGTGCCCATCGACACCGACGACCGGGTGGACATCGGCTGGATCGGCATACGGGGCCGGATGCTGCGGCCCATCGAGCGGGCTTTTTTGGACTGCATGTCCCGGCAGCTGGGCACGGCCAAGGGGTAAAGCTTTTGGTTATGGGCCGCCATAAGTTCGCGGTATTTCCCTATTTGCGCAAAATGTGATATGCTGACAGGCAAGAAAACAAAGCTGCCTGTCAGCATATTTTTATGGAGGTGCGCTATGAGCCAGCTTATTATGAAGCATCCGGATTTTCAGCCGGAACAGGTAAAATTCGACACCGTGGAGGTTCACGCCGGGGAGCCCCGCGACCCCTACGGTTCCCTGATCCCGCCCATTTACCAGACCTCTACCTTCTATTTCGATTCCACCGACGACGCCGTGGAGGCGTGCAGCGACTACGCCGAGAGCTTCGCGTACAGCCGCATTACCAACCCGTCTCTCGATTATATGGAGCAGAAGCTGGCGGCGCTGGAGCACGGCAAGGGCGCGGTGTCCTATGCCTCCGGCATGGGCGCGGTGGCCGGTGCGCTGTTTGCGGCGCTGAAATGCGGTGACCACGTCATCTTCACCAAGGCCAAGTACTCCGGCACCGAGGACATCACCAGCGACTGGCTGCCCCGGTTCGGCATCGAGCACGACTCCTTCCGGGCCGACCATCTGGAGGAGCTGGAGCCCCTGATCAAGCTCAACACCAAGGTCATCTATGTAGAGACCCCTGCCAACCCCACCATGGTGCTGGTGGATCTGGCCGAGGTGGCCAAGATCGCCCACCGTCACGGCGTGAAGGTGTTCGTGGACAACACCTTTGCCACCCCCTATAACACCAATCCCCTTGATCTGGGCGTGGATGTGGTCATCCACAGCCTGACCAAGTACATCGGCGGCCATGGCGACCTGCTGGGCGGCGCGGTGATCTCCAACGACACCGAGTTCCTGCGCCAGTGCCGTCTGGGTACGCTGATGCACTTCGGCGCGGTGATGGCGCCCTTTACCGCATTCCTGATCTGCCGGGGCATCAAGACGCTGGGCGTCCGTATGCGGCAGTACAACGAAAACGCTTTGAAGATCGCCCGCTGGCTGGAGGCCGATCCCCGCATCGAGACGGTGCGCTATCCTTTCCTGGAGTCCAACCCCCAGTACGACATCGCCAAAAAGCAGATGCGTGGCGGCGGCGGTATGATCACCTTCGACGTGAAGGGCGGTCTGGAGGCCGGTAAGAAGTTCATCAACAGCCTGAAGCTGTGCACGCTGGCGGTCTCTCTGGGCGACACAGAGACGCTGGTGGAGCAGGCGGCGGCCATGACCCACACCATGATCCCCAAGGAGGTGCGGGAGGCGGCCGGTATCACCGACGGTATGATCCGCATGTCGGTGGGTCTGGAGGATCCCGACGACATCATCGCCGATCTGGATCAGGCGCTGGGCCATTGAGAAGGGAGGCTGCAACATGGAATTTTTCGTACAGCAGGCCGTGCTGGACGCGGGCGTGAAAATTTTATTCCCCGTGATCCGGGGCATGGACAACACGGTGGAATCCGACGAATGGAAGGCCTACCGCACCCAAAAGCTCCACGAGCTTTATGAGCAGTACGCGGAGCTGGACGTGCACGCCGACCCGGTGCTGGAGGGCTTCAACATCCTCCACGACGAGACGGGCGTGAAGCGGCGGAAGAATATCCCTGCCAGCGAGAACCTTATCAAGCTGCTGAAGAAGAATCAGGGCGAGATGTTCTATATCAACACGGCGGTGGATGTGTATAACCTGCTGTCGCTGGAGAGCAAGCTGGCGCTGGGTGCCCACAACATCGACAGGGTGGACGGCAACGTGACGCTGCGGTTCACCGACGGCACCGAGCGGTTCGTGCCGCTGGGCCAGACGGAGCCTATCCCCGTCGCGCCCCATGAGTACTGCTACTGCGACGACAGCAACGAGGTGCTGTGCCGCCTTGAGATCCGGCAGGTGAACAAGACGGCGGTGGACGAGACGGCGAAAAACGTCTTTTACATCGTGCAGGGCAATAAGGCTACCCCCGACGAGCTGCTGTGGGATACGGCGCGGAAGCTCATTGCGGAGACGGAAAAATACTGCGGCGGCAGCGGCGAGATCGTTGTACCGCAGGTGATATAAATAGAAGGAAACGGGGCCGGAAGGCCCCGTTTCCTTCTGTAAAAGTCACGGAAAACAATGGAGTATTGACGAAAAGGCCATTTTGCACTATAATTCTGATATACCCAGCGCGCGTCCGGCTGCGACGGAGGCGCAAAAAAGGAGGAACCCATCGTGAAATTGACGAGATATCTGTCCGCCGCACTGGCGCTGGTTCTGGCACTGAACCTGACGGCCTGCGGCGCTGTCAGCAAGAAATTTGAGCGGGGCGTCGTGGACGGCCAGACCTACACCAGTACGTTTCTGGGCCTGAGCTGCACCGTCCCGGCGGAGTTCAGCTATCTGACCGACGAGGAGATCGCGGAGATCAACAACATCGCCGCCGACAGTCTCAGCGATACGGACCTGGCCCAGCAGTTACAGGACAATCTGGAAAACGGCAGCCAGGTGCAGGACATGTACGCCATGACCGAGGGCGGCCTGCAGACCATCAATGTGCTGTTGAGCAAGGTGGACGCGCAGGGCGCGGAGGTGGATATGGCGGCCTTTGCCGATCTGGGCATGGAGCAGTCCAAGACTGCCTATCAGTCCATGGGCATGACCGACGTGGAGGCCAGCCGCGAGACCGTTACCTTTATGGGCCAGCCGTATGAGGGCATCCGCCTGACGGCTACCTACGACGGAAACGCGCCGGTCTACTGTATGCAGGTATGCATGCAGGAGGGCGACTATGTGTGCGTGGTGACCTTTACCAGCTACATTGAGGACACCACCGCGGACATGATGGGCTATTTCTCCCTGCTGAGCACGGAGACGAAGTAGATCACCGAAAAGACGCGCCAAGCGGCGCGTCTTTCTTCAATTTTGCGGTTAGTGTAAAGTTTTCGTTGGCAAAATAAAAAGGAAAGCGGATAAACCGCTTC
>CAVBAZ010000236.1:0-12503 GCA_963593515.1 Bacteroidaceae bacterium | reverse complement strand
TTTACATGTGCAATGACGAAGAGCCTGAGCATGGAGTATGGCGATGATGAATGGGTCCGCAATATTCAGATGCAATCCGGGCGGCTGTCAAAGCTCATCACCAATCTTGTGACCCTCTCCCGGCTGGACGAGGAAAATCCATTCCCGGTCCGCACGGAATTTTCTCTCAGCGACGCGCTCTGGGAGATCAGCGAGCCGTTCGTCTCCATTTCGCAGGCAAAGGGGAAAGGATACACACAGGACATTGCGGATGGGCTGACCGTGACCGGCGACCGGGCGGCCATCCAGCAGATGGTCTCCATCCTGCTGGAAAATGCACTTAAATATTCTCCCGACGGCGGCAGCATTTCCCTGACCGCCCGGCGCAGCGGGAAAAAGACTGCGATCACCGTCTCCAACAGCGTGGATGGGGCGCAGAGGATTGACGCCGCCCGCCTGTTCGACCGCTTCTACCGGGCGGACGAGTCCCATTCCGGCACCGTCAGCGGGACCGGCATCGGCCTTTCCATCGCAAAAGCCACAGTGCAGGCTCACGGTGGAAAAATCTCTGCAAGCCAGAGCGGAGATACGATCACATTTCAAGTGCTTCTATAAAAAGGGGTGGACAATGAGCTTCTATTTGTTGTGAGGTATCTCTATGGGATGGACGATACGGCTGCGTTGAAATCAGCCGACTATCCACATAATACCCTCTGCACAAGAACTCTCTGTTGCGGTACTTGTACTTCAGTTCCCCGAATTGCTCATAGTAATCTGCGGGCGGCGTTTCTCTGGGAACCACGCCGGTGATGAGATGACGAAGATATCCTTCTCTGGATAGGCCACACTTTTTCACTCGATTGTTTAACGCCTCCGCTTCCTTGCGGTTCAGGCGTACCCTGATTTCAATATTTCTTTTGCTCATTTTCATGCTCCAGGATCTCCTTGGGCGGCAGGGTCAGCAGCCAGTCACGGTATGCTTCCTGCTCTGTAAACATCTTCTGATACAACCTGGTGTTCAGTTCTTAGTTAGTCATTGGGGTCACTCCTCTGAAATAGGCGCGGCGCACGTCGGGGGATTCATTGCCGTCCGGCAGCCGCAGCAGCAGGGGCGGCTCTACGGAAAGGCCGGGCTTTCCGCCCCGGCGGCATTCCAACAGCAGCAGGGAAGGGGCGCTCTGGGCGGTGTGCTGCACCATCCGCAGGCGCTTTGGCTCCAGTCCGTGGGTCACGGAGGCGGTCATCAGCGCCGCCAGCCGTTCCGGACGGTACACCAGACAGAAGCGCCCGCCCCATTGCAGCAGCCGTTCCGCCGCTGCGAAAATGTCATCCAGCGTGGCGGTCAGCTCCGCGCGGGCACTGCCACGCTGACCCTCCGCCACCGCGCCGGTGTGGGACGCGAAGTAGGGCGGGTTGGATACCGCCAGTTGAAACGCTCCGGCGGGCAGGGCATCCCGCTGCCGCAGGTCGGCGCACAGCGCTGTCATGGCAAGACCGTTGACAGCGGCGTTGAGCTCCAGCATTTGGCAGGCGTGGGCGTCCCGTTCGATGCCCGTTACCTGTAAGGAAGGCTCCCTTGCCAGCAGCAGTACGCCCAGCAGTCCCGCGCCCGCGCCCAGATCGCAGACCCGCTCGCCCCGGCGGGGTGCGGCGAAGCCGCCCAGCAGGAAGGAATCCGTGGAGGGCGGGAAGCACTGCTCGTCGCAATGGTACTGCGGCCCACCCGGCCACAGCTGTTCCGTACGCTCCATGACCAGCCCTCCCTTTCTAAATGTAGTATATCATATGTATGCCCTTCGGGCAAGACCTTGTAGGGGCCGGCGTCCCCGACGGCCCATCCGCATAAAAAAACAGCCGGTGCGTCGCACCGGCTGTTTTTCATGTACGCATTTTACTCAGCGGGGCTGATAGCGCCGTTGGGACAGGTGTCGCTGCAAGAACCGCAGTCCAGGCAAGCACCGGCGTCGATGACGTAACGATCATCACCCTGGGAGATAGCGCCCACGGGACATGCATCTGCGCAAGCGCCGCAGCTGACGCAAGCGGAACCGATCTGATAAGCCATTTTGAGTACCTCCATTTAGATTTGTCAACGCTATTGTATCATGAAAATAAAAAAATGCAAGCCCTTTCTGCGTCCTTTTCCGGCGAAAAATGTGGAAGGCGGTGAAATTGACACCATGTGGGCAATATGATAGAATCAATACCAAGAACAAAACAGGGAGGATATCCGATGGAATACACCTATGAATATTTTGAAAAAAGCGCCCGATACGTTCGTGAAAAGCTGGATTTTCAGCCAGAGATCGGCATTATTCTCGGCTCGTCGCTGGGCCCCTTCGCCGCGCAGGTGGAGGACCCGGTGGTGATCCCCTATGAGGACATTCCCAACTTCCTGCGCTCCACCGTGGCCACCCACGCCGGAAAGCTGATCTGCGGCACCATCAGCGGCAAAAAGGTGGTGTGCATGTCCGGCCGCTTCCACTCCTACGAGGGGTACGACTTCCCCCAGCTGACCGCGCCCATCCGCCTGTTCAAGCTGCTGGGCTGCCGTGCGGTGATCCTGACCAATGCCGCCGGCGGTGTGAACCTCGACTACAAGCCCGGCGACATCATGATCATCAACGACCAGATCATGCTGCCCGGCTGTTCTCCCATGCGGGGTCCCAATATTCCGGAGTTCGGGCTCCGGTTTTTCGATGTGCAGAAGATGTATAGCCCCGAGCTGCGCGCCATCGCCCGTGAGTGTGCCGAGGGAAGCGGCCTGACCTTCCACGAGGGATGCTATTTCTTCATGCAGGGCCCCCAGTTCGAGACACCGGCGGAGATCCGCGCCATCCGCACACTGGGTGGCGACGCGGTGGGTATGTCCACCGTGACCGAGGCGCTGACGGCGGCCCACTGCGGCATGCCCTGCCTTGGCTTCTCCGTCATCACCAACATGGCGGCGGGTATCCTTGACCAGCCCCTCAGCGACGAGGAGGTCAACGAGGTGGGCCATCTGGTGGCCGATAATTTCAGCGCTTATCTGAAGAATGTGCTTTCGAGGATGTGAGAGAATGACCACATTACTGAAAAACGCCTGCGTCTATACGCCGCAGGGCGTGATAAAGGACGGCTTTGTGACCATTGACGGCGCGTTTATCACCTATGTGGGCGCTGCCCGTCCGGAGGGCGCCTTTGACTGCGAGAAGGATATGTCCGGCAAGCTGCTGCTGCCGGGGCTGGTGAACGCCCATACCCACGCCGCCATGACGCTGCTGCGGGGCGTAGGCACCGACCTTCCCTTGCAGAAGTGGCTGTTTGACAGCGTGTTCCCCGTGGAGGGCCGCATGACGGCGGAGGATATCCGGGCCGGTACGGCGCTGGCGCTGTTGGAGATGCTTGCCTGCGGCACTACCAGCTTTTCCGACATGTACTTCTTCCCATGGGAGGCGGCGGAGCTGGTGAGGGATTGCGGCATCAAGGCCAACCTCTGCTATCCGGTGCAGGTTTTCGACCCGGCGGAGACCTACGAAAAGAACGAGAGCGCCCACAAGCTGGAGCGGTTTTACCATGATTGGCACAACGCCGCCGGTGGCCGTATCCGTGTGGACGGCTGCCTGCACGCCGAGTACACCTGCAATCCTGATGTGGCGGCGGGAACGGCGGCGTGGTGCCGCCAGAGCGGCGCACGCATGCACATCCATCTCAGCGAGACGAAAAGCGAGCATGATACCTGCATCGAGAAATACGGCAAGACTCCCGCTCAGTGGATGAACGATCTGGGGGTGTTTGACGTGCCCTGCGCCGCCGCCCACTGCGTGTGGGTGACGGAGGAGGATCGGGCGCTGCTGCGGCAAAAGGGCGTCAGCGTTGTTCACAATCCCACCAGCAACATGAAGCTGGGCAGCGGCTTCGCACCGGTTCCCCAGCTGCTGACGGAGGGCGTCAACGTGGCGCTGGGCACGGACGGCGCGGCCAGCAACAATAACCTGAACATGCTGGAGGAGCTGCATCTGGCGGCCATCCTTCACAACGGCTATCACCGTGACGCGGCGCTTCTGCCTGCCGGTCAGGTGCTGGGCATGGCCACGGCCAACGGCGCGAGATTGCAGGGCCGGGACGACACCGGCACCATCGAGGCTGGAAAGCGGGCGGATATCATGGCTATCGACCTGAGCGCGCCCCACCTTTGTCCCCATCTGGATACGGCGGGCCTTGCGGTATACAGTGCACAGGCCGCCGACGTGTGCATGACCATGGTGGATGGCCGGGTGCTGTATGAAAACGGAGAATTTCTGACGCTGGACAAGGAGCGGGTGCTGTACGAAGCCCGTGCCGCCGCCGGGCGTCTGTACGGCGTGTAAGAGAGGAGAAAGCGAGAAATGGAAAGAGCTGACAAGGGCCTTGCCTTTATGATGCAGTATGAAAATGTGGCGTGGTACGACAGCGGCGAGGTGCGGATCCTTGACCGCCGTGTGTACCCCCGCAGGGTGGAGTTCGTCACCTGCCGCACCCACGGCGAGGTAGCGCAGGCGCTGACGGATATGGTCACCCAGTCCACCGGTCCCTTTACCGCCGCCGCCATGGGCATGGCGCTGGCGGCCTACGAGTGCCGCGATATGACGGCGGCGCAGCAGGTGGCCTATCTGGAAAAGGCCATGGACACCATCTCCCACGCCCGGCCCACCACCGTAGGCCGTATGCAGCTGATCTGCGGCGGCTGTCTGGAGGCCGCCAAGGCGGCCATCGAGAAGGGCGTTCCCGACGTGGCGCTGGCGATCCGGGATTACACCGTGGTTACCAATAACCGCCGCTATAACCGGGTGGGCCAGATGGCCAAGCATCTGGTGGACAAGTTCCCCGACAACGGCACCGTTATGACCCAGTGCTTTGGCGAGACCATCGTGGCCATGATGCTGAAGGAGTGCCGCCAGCGGGGCAAGGCCATCCGGCTGTTCTGCCCGGAGACCCGCCCCTATTTTCAGGGCGCGCGGCTGACGGCTACCGTCTGCCATGACATGGGCTTTGATGTGACGGTCATTACCGACAACATGCCCGCCTATGTGATGCAGCACGAGCATGTGGACGTGTTCACCTGTGCCGCCGACGCCATCTGCTGTGACGGCTATATCGCCAATAAGGTGGGCACCTTCCAGATCTCCATTGCCGCCAACTATCTGGGCGTGCCGGTGTACGTCAGCGGCATCCCCGACAAGGGCCATCCCACAGTGGACACCGTACACATCGAGATGCGGAACCCGCAGGATACGCTGGAGGCCATGGGCATCAAGACGGCGGCTGACGGCGTGAAGGGCTACTATCCCGCCTTCGATATCACGCCGCCTCAGTTGATCACCGGCATCGTGACCGATCTGGGCATCTACTCCCCCTATGACCTGCAAAAGTATCTGGAGGTCAGCGAATTGGGGCCGTATGAAATGGTGATCTGAGATACGAAATAATTGTTTAATAATCGAAAGAGGCGATAAAATGGAGTATTCTCACAAGGAACTGCGGCAGGAAATGGTGGATGTGTGTCTGGAATCCCTCCACGAGGGAATGTTCACCGGTACCAGCGGAAACCTCAGCGTGGCGCTGGGGGACGGCACCATGCTCATCACCCCCACCTCGGTGCGCTATACGGTGATGCGGCCCATGGACATCGTCCGGTGCGATCTGGACGGCAATATTATCGAGGGCGAATTGCAGCCCTCCAGCGAGTGGCGGATGCACGCCGCCATCTATCGGGCCTATCCGGAGCACAAGGCCATTTTCCACACCCATTCCCCCTATGCCACGGCCTTCGCCGTGGTGCATAAGCCCATCCCCTCGGTGCTGATCGAGACCAGGATTTTTCTGGGCGGCGACGTGGAGTGCGCTGAATATGCTACCCCCGGTACTTTTGCCGTGGGGGAGAACGCCGTGCCCTGTCTGCGAGATGGACGGGGCGGCTGCCTGCTGAACAATCACGGCGCGCTGGCAGTGGGTAAGGATCTGAACGAGGCCCGTACCCGCGCCCAGTACATTGAGGACAGCGCGAGGATCTATCACTATGCTTTGCAGGTGGGGGGGCCTTTTATTTTGGAAGAACTGTAACGGCGATATTTCGGCGGGGCGTCGAGGACGCCGCCCCCTACGAAGCGTAATGCCTCGTACAAATAAGAAATCCGTGCCTTGCGGCACGGATTTCTTATTTGTAAATGGTTGTTTAGTTAATCAATTCCCGACCAGACGGCCAGAATTGCCACCACCTCACGGCAGGCGTAGCCGGGGCCGAGGAACCATGGACTGAAGCATCCTGCGGACTGGGCCTCCAGCCCCGCCTGACGGGCGAACAGTTGACCACGGTACTGGTGGAAATTGTCGCTGGCGATGACCACATGGGGGTCAAGGCCGTTGTCCCGGATGATGGCCGCGGCGAATTGCAGGTTCTCGCGGGTGTCGAAGGACTTCTCCTCGGCATAGACCCGCTCCGGGGCGATGCCCATGGCAATCAGCTCCTGTCGGGCGCAGGCGCCCTCCGTCATCGGCTCGGAGCGGCTGTCCAGCCCTCCGGTGGTGACGCAGACCGCGTCCGGGTGGGCTGTCAGATAATCGTAGGCTGCCTCAATGCGGCCCTGCAGCATCATGCTGGGCTTGCCGTTATAGACCTGACAGCCCAGCAGCACCACCGTCTCCGGCGCGTCGTTCTCGGCGGGACGGTCAGCGGCGGCAAGGCCCATGATGGTCAGCACCGTGACGGCTACCGCCAGCACCACGCTGACACCGGTGATCAGAACAGCCTTCAGCCACTTGGGAAAGCGCCGGAAGAAGTCGGGGAAAAAGCACCGTGCCGCCGCCAACAGCAGCAGCGCCGCCGGCCAGTACATACCGATGTGGTGGACGCCGATGGCCAGCGGCATCAGGAAATAGACGGCGCCCAGCAGGGAAAGTGTGCCAAGGATGGGTAACAGCATAGATATCAGTTCTCCGCAATGTGATTGGCGATGCGCTGCATGATCATGTCCAGCGCCACCAGATTGTGGCCGCCCTCCAGCACGATGATGTCGGCATACTTGCGGGTGGGCTCCACGAACTGCTCATGCATGGGCTTGACGGTGGTGAGATACTGGGTCACCACCGACTCCAGCGAGCGGCCACGCTCCTCCACGTCCCGCAGGGCACGGCGCAGGATGCGCACGTCGGCGTCGGTCTCCACAAAGATCTTGATGTCCAGCAGATCCCGCAGATCTTTGTTCTGGAAGATCAGGATGCCCTCCACGATCACCACCTTGGTGGGCTTGATCTCCACCGTTTCCTCGGTGCGGTTGTGGATGGCGTAGTCGTATACGGGGCAGTAGATGGTCTCGCCCCGTTTCAAGGCTTTCAGATGCTGGATCATCAGGTCGGTGTCAAAGGCGTCGGGGTGGTCGTAGTTCTGGCGGCACCGCTCCTCGAAGGAGCAGTCCTGCCGCTTGTAATAGTTATCGTGGTGTACCACGCTGATATCGCTGCCGAAGCGCTGGGCCAGATGCTCGGTCAGTGTGGTTTTGCCGGAGCCGGTGCCGCCGGCGATGCCGATGAAGATGGTGCTCATAGGGGTCCCTCCCTTATATTGTTCCCCTTTATTATAGGAACTTAACCGTCGAAAAGCAAGAAAAGATGTAAAAAAATGATGAATTTCCATGATTTTCAGTTGACGGGATGGTTGCTTTTGGGGTATTATAGCTAAGTATTATTAAGAGTATGTCCTTTGGAGGGAATGGAAAGCATGAGCTTGATCAAGTGTAATAAATGCGGAGAGATGTTCTCCGACAGCTATAAAAGTTGCCCGTTCTGCGCGGAAGACGAGGAATATTATAACGGTAAAGTGAAGAAGCGCGGCCACCGCCAGCAGGAAAAGAAGAAAAAAGCGCCCAGTGTCGTGGGGCCGATCCTTGTGGTCGTGGTGGTGCTGCTGATCGCTGTTCTGGTGTGGGCCTTTGCCGGCGACACGGTGAAGGGCTGGTTCGGCGGCAATCAGGAGCCGGCCAACGATCCCAACCCCGGCACCGTCCAGCAGGATCCCGTTACCCCGCCCGATACGACACCTGACGAGCCTACGGTCAAGGAACTGGCGCTGGATCATACCACGCTGCTGCTGGCACCCGGTGAGACCGGAACGCTGACCGCTACCGGCGGCGCTGTGGAGGGTTACAGCTGGATCACCAATGATTCCGGCGTGGCCAAGGTGGATACCGACGGCACCGTCACCGCTGTGGCTGAGGGTACGGCCATGATCACCGTCACCTGCGGCGACGAGAGCGCGGCCTGCGCCGTCACCGTCCAGAAGAAGGCCGACACCAACACGAATACTAACACAAACACGAATACCAATACCAACACTAACACCAATACCAATACCAGTACGTCCCTGAAGAACCTGAAGATCAAGACCATGTACGGTACGGAGCTGAGCAAGAATCCCGACGGCCAGTTCGATATGACCATCGGCCGGAACGATCCTCCCTGCGAGCTGACGCTGGAGGGCGTGACCGGTACGGCGACATGGAAGAGCTCCAATACCAATGTGGTGAAGGTCTCTGACAAGGGCACGCTGGAGCGTGTGGGCTCCGGTACGGCTACCATTACCATCACCATCGGCAGCTCTACGGCGGAGATTCTTGTCCGCGTCAACTGATGAAAATATGACCCTGAAAAGCAGCGGCAGCGCCGCTGCTTTTCTTTACGCCGCCCGCCTTGTCAAAACCTATGTCCTGTGGTATAATCAAAACTGGAGAATTATCGTCAGAAAAGGAATTTGAATATGACAACGCAGGATTACCGTACCCGCAGTCCGCTGCGGATCTTCTTGAGCTATTTCAAGCCCCATTGGAAGCTGTTTACGCTGGACATCAGCTGCGCCATCCTGATTGCCATGGTGGATCTGGCCTTTCCGCTGGTCAGCCGCGTGGCGTTGTACCAGTGGCTGCCGGAGAAGAACTACCGTGTGTTTTTCACGGTGATGGCCATTGTGGCGCTGGCCTTTGTGCTGCGGGCAGGGCTTTACTTCATCGTCACCTACTGGGGCCATACCTTTGGCATCCGGGTGGAGGCGGATATTCGCCGTGACCTTTTCCATCATATGCAGACGCTGGGCTTTGATTTCTATGACCGCAACCGTACCGGCCAGCTGATGAGCCGCCTGACCACCGATCTTTTCGAGCTGACGGAGCTGGCCCACCATGGGCCGGAGGATCTGACCATCTCCATCATCACCATCGTGGGTGCGCTGGCGGTGATGTTCCGTATCGAGTGGCGCATGGCGCTGATCGTCATGGCCATCATTCCGGTGTTTCTGGTGGTGCTGATGCTGCTGCGGGGCGGCATGAGCCGCGCCTCGGTGGCTGCCAAGCAGAAAACCGGCGCCATCAACGCCGAGATCGAATCCGGTCTCAGCGGCATCCGCACGGTAAAGGCCTTCGGTAACGAGAGCATCCAGCAGCAGCGGTTCGACTGCGCCAACGAGACCTTCAAGACCGCCAAGCGGGGCTTCCATAAGGAGATGGGCCGGTTCAACTCCACCATGGAGCTGTTCGTTACGCTGCTGAACGTGGCGGTCATCACAGGCGGCGGCTGGCTGATGATGGGCGACAGGATGGACTATGTTGACCTGATCACCTTCAGCCTGTATATCACCACCTTCATCACGCCGGTGCGGAAGCTGGCCAACTTTGCCGAGATGTTTTCCAACGGCTTCGCGGGCCTGCACCGGTTCATCGAGCTGATGGGCACCGATCCCACCATTGCCGACGCGGACGACGCGCAATCCATGCCCAGCGTCCGGGGCAGCATTGATGTAAAGGATGTCAGCTTTACCTACGACGGCGCAGACGAGGTGCTCCACGACGTGACGCTGCATGTGGCGCAGGGCGAGACGGTGGCGGTGGTAGGCCCCTCCGGCGGCGGAAAGTCCACCCTCTGCCAGCTGATCCCCCGGTTCTACGACGTGACCGAGGGCGAGATCGACATTGACGGCGTGGATGTGCGCCATATCCGGCTGGACGATCTGCGCCGGGCCATCGGCGTGGTGCAGCAGGACGTGTTCCTGTTTGCCGACACTGTGCGGGAAAACATCCGCTATGGTCGTCCCGACGCCACCGACGAGGAGGTGGAGGCCGCCGCCCGCCGCGCCGAGATCTATGACGATATCGTGGCTATGCCACAGGGGTTCGATACCTATGTGGGCGAGCGGGGCACGCTGTTGTCCGGCGGCCAGAAGCAGCGCGTGGCCATTGCCCGCGTGTTTTTGAAGGACCCACCCATCCTGATTTTGGACGAGGCCACCTCGGCGCTGGACAGCGTTACCGAGGCGAAGATCCAGCACGCCTTCGACATGCTGGCCAAGGGCCGCACCACGCTGATCATTGCCCACCGGCTCAGCACCATCCGCAGTGCCCACCGTATTCTGGTGGTGCAGGAGGGCCGCATTGCCGAGCAGGGCAGCCATGAGGAATTGTTGGAAAAGCAGGGCGCTTACGCCCGGCTGTATCATACACAGAATTTGGGGGAATTACGATGAAACAGGAGAAGATCGACCGCATCAACGAGCTGGCCCGCAAGGCCAAGGCCGACGGCCTGACCGTCGAGGAGGAGGCCGAGCGGGAAGCCCTGCGGCTGGAGTATAAGGAGGCCATTCTGGGCAGCCTGCGCAGCCATCTGGAGAACACATGGATCGTGGACGAGAAAGGCAACAAGCGGAAGCTGAAACCCAAGGGGGAGAAATAATGGAGTATCATGATGACTACCAGCCGCAGCGCACGCCCAACCGCAGCGGCAAAAACGACAACGACTTCGGCGCGTGGCTGCTGATCGGTATTATGTTTCTGGTGGCGTGGCCGGTGGGATTGATCCTGCTGATCAAGAAGCTGACGGATAATCCACAGAAGCTGAAAAAGGCGGCCTCCACCACGGTGGCCCATATCCGCGCGAAAGCGGAGGAGCAGAAGCAGCAGACCACCCAGCAGACCGCCCAGAAGAAGCAGACGGAAAAGACCAGCGCCGTGAAAAAGGTCACCCAGACGCCCAAGCCCTCCGCCGGAGGGGCCAAGGCGCTGAAATTCATCGGCATCGCTCTGGCGGCGCTGGGCGTCGCGGCCATGATGAATGTGGTTTACAATGACCTGAGCTACGCCGTCAATTATCACGAGTGGTGGTACTTCCTGCGGCAGCTGTTCTATCCCACGGGATTGCTGGCGGGCGGCCTTGCCCTGCTGACCGGCGGCGGTATCATGAGCCGCAAGATGCGCCGCTATGCCAAGTATCTGGCCTGCGCCGGTACGCGGGACGCCATTCCGCTGGCCCATCTCATGAAGGCTGCCGAGGTGGGGGAGAGCAAGGCGGAGCGTGATCTGGAGGCCATGGTGGAGAAGGGCATGTGGGGACCGGATGCCTATGTGGATCGGGGCAACGACATGCTGTTTCGTTCACAGGATGCGGCCAACGCCTATTTTGCCGAGCGCCGCGCCAGCAGTGCCCAGCAGACGGCGCAGCCTGCCGCCGCGCCGGAAGCCGCCGAGGGCGACGAGGGTACGCTGGCGGCCATCCGCCGGGCCAACGACCGGATTGATGATCCTGTCCTCAGCGCCAAGATCGACCGGCTGGAGGCTATCACCCGCCAGATCTTCAAGGTCATTCAGGAGGAGCCCGCCAAGAAGGCCAAGGCCAGCACCTTCCTCAACTACTATCTGCCCACCACCCAAAAGCTCTTGGACAGCTACGCCGACTTCGAGGAGGCGGGGGTGAGCGGCGAGAATCTGGATCAGGCCAAGGCCCGCATCGAGGAGACTATGGACAACATCATCGCCGGGTTCGAGCACCAGCTGGACGACCTGTACCGCGACGCCGCCATGGATATCGACAGTGATATCCGCGTCATGGAGACCATGCTGAAGAGGGATACCTCCACCGTGGCGGACGATTTCGGCCTGGATGGCGGCACCGCCGTGCAGATGCCCGATACGGAAGTGGAATGATGGAGACCTTGTCCTTTGAAGCGGCGGGCTGTATGTTGGACAGCGGTCGGAACGATCCGTTTCTCCGCCAACTGCGGGAAGCGGAGGAAAACCAGCTGCATATCACCATCTGTGGCGCGGTGACCGCTCCGGAAACAGCGTACCCCACCGGCAATGACGCGGTGGACGCGGTATTGGCCCATTGTACGCCGCTTTTGCCTGACACGACGGAGACCATAGAGATCGTGTTTGAGGACTATATCCTCTATCAGGTGCGGAACGAGTCCTTCTGCTCCTACGACCCGCAGGAAATCAGGACAGGGAAGTATCTGGCAGTGTTCGAGAAATCGAAGCTGCTGGACTACCTGGCAGCCACCGTGGACGCGGGACTGCTGCGCCTTTGTGACGCGCCGTGGAAGCACTATCGGATCAGTACGCAGAATCAGATCATTGACGTGATCGCACAGGCGGAGCCGAAGGTATACCGGTAAATACATAAACCCAGCCGTGACTGCAAAGCAGTCACGGCTGGGTTTTCGCATCCTATGCTTTTGCCGGGGTCTGCTG
>CAVBAZ010000235.1:0-5402 GCA_963593515.1 Bacteroidaceae bacterium | reverse complement strand
TCGTTACGCTGGATGGACAGGTGATGAACCGGGGCGGCTCCATGACCGGCGGCAGCGTCAGCCACAGCGCCGGTGTGCTGAGCCGCGCCAACGAGCTGGAAAAGCTCAGCGGAAAGCTGGGCGGTATGCAGGACAGGCTGTCCGCCGCCAAGCAGAAGGCCGAAGATACCCAGCGTGAGCTGCAAAAGGCGCAGTACGAGCTGGAGGTGGCTTCCGCCCAGCAGCGCAAGGCCGAGGATCTGGTGCTGCAATATCAGGGTAAACAGGAGCATTACGATATCCTGCTGACTACGCTGGAGCAGAGCTGCGAGGACTTGCAGAGCGAGCTGAATACCTTCGCCAAACGTACCAAGGACGATGAAGCACGCTGCGCCGCCGTGGAGGCGGATGTGGCGGAGAAGGAAGAAAAGGCTGCCGCCCTCCACCGTCAGGCGGAGGAGAGCCAGACCGGCCAGAGCGACCTGATGGAAAAGACCAACGCCCTGTCCGACCAGATCGCCGAGAAGAAAGCGGCGCAGGCGGCGCTGGCCGCCGAGCGCGGCGCGGGCGAACGCAGCATCGTCGACCTGAAACGCCTGCGGCTGGATATGGTCACCGACCGGGAGCAGCGTCAGGCGCTGATGGATCAGTTTGCCGCCGCCAACGAAAAGGCGCAGAACGACATTGCCGCCCATCAATCGCAGCTGGACGAGCTGCATGCCCGGGGCGACGCACTGCGGACGCAGTTGACCGCCCTGTCGGAGCAGAAGCTGCAATTGGAGGGCCAGCGGGACGCCAAGAACCGGGAGAGCCGCAGCTGCAACGACGCGGTCATTGCCACCACGCAGGAGCTTTCCCGCATGGAGCAGAAGCTGCAGGGCAACGCCATGGAGGAAAAGGCTCTGCTGGATAAGCTGTGGGAGCGCTATGAGCTGAGCCACAGCGCCGCGCTGGAGCAGCGCATCGAACTGGAGAGCGTCCCCAAGGCCACCCGCCGCATCGCGGAGCTGACACGGGAGATCAAGGGACTGGGCACGCCTAACATCGGCGCCATCGAGGAATACGAGCGGGTCAATACCCGCTATACCTACCTGTCCGAGCAGCGCACCGACGTGGAGAAGGCCCGCGAGGAGCTGCTGGGCGTCATCGAGGAGCTGACCAAGCAGATGACGGTCATCTTTGCCCAGCAGTTCAAGCTGCTGAACGAGAGCTTTCAGGAGACGTTTCTGGAGCTGTTCGGCGGCGGCAAGGCTCAGCTGGAGTTGGAGGACGAGAAGGATATCCTCAACTGCGGCATTGAGATTCGGGTGCAGCCCCCCGGAAAGCAGCTGAAAACCATCACGCTGCTGTCCGGCGGCGAAAAGGCATTCGTGGCCATCGCCCTGTATTTCGCGATTTTGAAGGTGCATCCCACGCCGTTCTGCGTTATGGACGAGATCGAGGCGGCGCTGGACGAGTCCAACGTGGTGCGCTATGCCCGCTATATGCGGCGTATCGCCGGAAAGACCCAGTTCATCGTCATTACCCACCGCCGCGGCACCATGGAGGAGGCCGACGTGCTGTACGGCGTCACCATGCAGGAGCGGGGCGTCAGCCGTATCCTGACCATCAACATGAACGACATGGCAAAAGAGCTGAATATCAAATAAGGAGAAAACTATGGGATTTTTTAAGCAGCTCAAGGAGGCTTGGCTGGCCTCTGTGACATTTGATAAGCTGGACGACGAGTTCTATGACCAGCTGGAGGAGGCGCTGATCCTTGCGGACGTGGGCGTGGACTCCGCCACCGACGCGGTGGCCAAGCTGCGCAAGTGGGTGAAGGAGCGTCTGCTGACCCGCGCCGACGAGGTGAAGGACGCGCTGCGTGCCATTCTGGCGGAAAAGCTGGAGGTGGGCGACGCATCACTGAACCTGTCCACCACGCCCAGTATCGTGCTGTTCATCGGCGTCAACGGCGTGGGCAAGACCACGTCCATCGGCAAGCTGGCCGCCCAGCTGAAGGCGGAGGGCAAAAAGGTGATGCTGTGCGCCGGAGATACCTTCCGCGCCGCTGCTGCCGACCAGCTGGAGATCTGGGCGAACCGCGCCGGTGTGGACATCATCCGCCAGCATGAGGGCGCTGACCCCGGCTCCGTGCTGTTCGACGCCTTGCAGGCTGCCAAGGCCCGCCATGTGGACGTGGTGCTGTGCGATACGGCAGGCCGCCTGCACAACAAGCAGAACCTGATGAACGAGTTGGCCAAGCTGCGGAAGATCATCGACCGGGAGTGCCCGGACTCCGTATGCGAGACGCTGCTGGTGCTGGACGCCACCACCGGCCAGAACGGTCTGATCCAGGCCCGGACCTTCAAGGAGACGGCGGGCCTGACCGGCATCGTCCTGACCAAGCTGGACGGCACCGCCAAGGGCGGCATCGTCATCGCCATCGCGCAGGAGCTGCAGGTGCCGGTGAAGTTCGTGGGTGTGGGCGAGGGCATCGACGATCTGAAGCCCTTCGACGCCAGAGAATTCACCGCAGACCTGTTCTGAGCCGAAAAAACACCGAAAGGGAAGTGATATCCGTGACCAGAGCCGACGGAAGAAAGTTCAATGAATTGCGTGATGTGACCATCACGCCGGATTTCAATAAATTTGCCGAGGGCAGTGTCCTCATTCGCTGCGGCGACACGGTGGTGCTGTGTACCGCGTCGGTGGAGGAGAAGGTGCCGCCCCATGTGAAGCCCGGCTGCGGCTGGGTCACGGCGGAGTACTCCATGCTGCCCCGTGCCAACCGCCAGCGCAGCCGCCGTGATGTGGACAAGCTGAAGCTGGCCGGACGCAGCGCGGAGATCCAGCGGCTCATTGGCCGCAGCCTGCGGGCCGCGGTGGACATGAAGCTGCTGGGCGAGCGTACCATCACCATCGACTGCGACGTTTTGCAGGGAGACGGCGGCACCCGTACCGCCAGCGTGACCGGCGGCTTTGTGGCGCTGGCGCTGGCCTGCCGCTGGCTGGTGAAGGAGGGCCATATCGGCCGCATGCCCATCAAGCATTATGTGGCGGGCGTCAGCGCCGGTATCGTGGAGGATACGGCGGTGCTGGATCTGCCCTATGCCGAGGACAGCCGGGCGCAGGTGGATCTGAACTGCATCATGAACGAGCTGGGCGAGATCATCGAAATTCAGGGCACCGGCGAGGGCCGGGCCTTCACCGTGGCGGAGCAGCAGGAGCTTGTGACGCTGTGCGCCAAGGGCAACCGTGAGCTGATCGCCAAACAGAAAGAGATAGTGGGGGATATTCTGCGATGAAATTTGTATTGGCCTCCCACAACCGTGGGAAATTGAAGGAGATGCAGGAGATACTGTCCCAGCTGGGCGTGGAGGTGGTGCTGGAATCCAATCTGGGTCTTGCACTGGACGTGGAGGAGACAGGCACCACCTTTGCCGAGAACGCCGCGCTGAAGGCTAGAGCCGTTATGGAAGCCAGCGGTCTGCCCGCCATCGGCGACGACTCCGGTCTGTGCGTGGACTGGTTACAGGGCGCGCCGGGCATCTACTCCGCCCGGTACGGCAACTTGGACAGCGACCCGGCCCGCTGCGCTCTGCTGCTGCAGAACATGCGGGGCGCTACCAACCGCGCCGCCCATTTCCATACGTCCATCTGCTGTGCGTTCCCCAACGGCGACGTGCTGACGGCGGATGGTGACTGTCACGGCACCATCGCCTTTGCTCCCATGGGGGAGCGGGGCTTCGGCTACGATCCGGTGTTCTTCGTGCCGGAGAAGCGCCGCACCTTCGCTCAGCTGACGGCGGAGGAGAAAAACGAGATATCCCACCGGGGCAACGCGCTGCGCGTATTTGCCGCGGAATTGAAAGAATATTTGGAGAAGCACTGATATGGAACTGACAAGTAAGCAGCGCGCCCAGCTGCGGAGTATGGCCGCCACCATGGATACCATCCTCCATGTGGGCAAGGACGGCATCGGCGACAATCTGGTGAAGCAGGCCAACGATGCGCTGGAGGCCCGTGAGCTCATCAAGGGCCGGGTGCTGGAAAACAGCATGTATACCGCCCGCGAGGCGGCGGAGGAGCTGGCTGTGGCCACCCGCAGCGAGGTGGTGCAGGTCATCGGCAGCAAGTTCGTGCTGTACCGCTATCAGCACAACAAGGAGAAGCGGAAGATCCAGCTGGTAAAGGCGAAGCAGGCATGAGGATCGGCATATTCGGCGGGACGTTCAACCCGCCCCATAACGGCCATGTGACCATGGCCCGCGCCGCCGCGGCCCAGCTGGGACTGGACAGGCTGCTGCTGATACCGGACAATGTACCGCCCCATAAGCCGTTGCCGTCCGGCGTGACGGCGCAGCAGCGGTACGATATGGCGGCGCTGATGGCCGCGCCCATCGGCCCTGTGGCCGGGGCCAGCGACATCGAGCTGCGCCGCACCGGCAAAAGCTACACCAGTGATACCCTGCGCACCCTGTGTGAGCAATATCCCGACGCGGAGCTGTGGCTGCTGATGGGGTCGGATATGTTCCTGTCCCTCCATACCTGGCACGAACCGGAGGTCATCTGCCGGCTGGCTCACATCGGCGCTTTCCGCCGTGTGGAGGAGGATATCCGCGCTGCCATGGAGCAGCAGAAGGTGCTGCTGGAGCGGCAGTATCAGGCGAATGTGATGCTGCTGGACAATCCGGAGCTGATCGAGCTGTCTTCCACCGATGTTCGTACCGCGCTGGCGGCGGGGCAGGGGAGTGACCTTGTGCCGGAAGCAGTGTGGGGCTACATTCAGCGGGAGCATTTGTACGGTACGACCGCCGATCTGAAGCACCTGACGGTGGAGGCGCTGCGGCCCATCGCCATGAGCTACCTCAAGCCAAAGCGGATGCCCCATGTGCTGGGCACGGCGGAGGAGGCGGCGAAGCTTGCCCGGCGCTTCGGCGCGGACGAGACTAAAGCCCGCGTGGCGGGCCTGCTCCACGACTGTACCAAGAAGCTGGACATGGCGGAGCAGCTGGCCCTGTGTGAGCAGTACGGCATCCAGCTCGACCCCTTGGAGCAGAAGGCGTTGAAGCTGCTGCACGCCAAGACCGGCGCGGCCATCGCCCGCCACGTGTACGGCGTGGATGACGAGGTGTACGAGGCGATTTTGTACCACACCACCGGCCGGGCGGGCATGAGCCTGATGGAGAAGATATTGTATCTGGCTGACTACATCGAGCCCAGCCGGGAATTTGCCAACGATCCCGATGTGGTGCGCCTGCGGGAAGCGGTCTATGATGACATTGACCGTGGACTGCTGCTGGGCCTTACCATGACCATTGACGAGATGGAGGGCATGGGCAATCCCGTGCACCACGATACATTGGACGCGAGAGACTATCTCATTGAAAAAGTCCAATGGTATGAAGTCAAGTAGGTGATGCAAGAAAATTTTGAAGAAA
>CAVBAZ010000234.1:0-11116 GCA_963593515.1 Bacteroidaceae bacterium | reverse complement strand
GTGGCGGTGTACCATCCTTACCGCGTCGTCCAGCACCGTCAGGTTCCGCAGGCCAAGGAAGTCCATTTTCAGCAGGCCCAGCTCCTCCAGCGTGATCATGTTGTACTGGCAGACGATGGACTCGTCATTCCGGGCCAGCGGCACATACTCATACACCGGCAGGCGGGTGATGACCACACCGGCGGCGTGGGTGGAGGCGTGACGGGGCATTCCCTCCAGCGCCTTGGCCATGTCGATGAGCCGCTTCACCCGCTCGTCAGATTCATAGATGTCGGACAGCTGCTTGCTGAGCCGTAGGGAATCATCCAGCGTGATATGCAGCGCACCGGGGCCGGAGGGCACCAGCTTGGCCACGGCGTCCACCTCGGCGTAGGTCATGTTCAGGGCGCGGCCCACATCCCGGATGGCGCCACGGGCAGCCATGGTGCCGAAGGTGACGATCTGGGCCACATGGTCATCGCCGTACTTGCGGCGGACGTAGTCCACCACCTCGCCCCGGCGGGTATCACCGAAGTCCATGTCGATATCCGGCATGGACACGCGCTCCGGGTTCAGAAAGCGCTCGAAATACAGCTGATACTGCATGGGGTCGATGTCGGTGATATGCAGGCAGTAGGCCACCATGGAGCCAGCGGCACTGCCGCGGCCGGGGCCCACAGGGATGCCCGCCTTCCGGGCGTAATTGACAAAATCGGACACGATGAGGAAATAGTCGGTAAAGCCCATCTTCTCGATCATGGCCAGCTCATATTCCAGCTGCTGGCGGTACTCCGGCTTCGTGTCACCGTAGCGCCGGTCAAAGCCCTCGTCGCACAGCTTGCGGAGATAGGTGGGTGAATCGTAGCCCGGCGGCAGCTTGAATTCCGGCAGGTGGTACTTGCCGAAGGTAAATTCCAGCTGGCAGCGGTCAGCGATGCGCTGGGTATTCTCCACCGCGTCGGGATAGCCGGAGAACAGCGCCTCCATCTCCTCCGTGGAGCGGAGGTAGAAGTTCCGCGGCTCATAGCGCATGCGGTTCTCGTCGTCCACGGTCTTGCCGGTCTGGATGCACAGCAGTACATCGTGGCTCTCGGCGTCCTCCTTCCGGAGGTAGTGGGCGTCGTTGGTGCACACCAGCGGGATGCCGGTCTCGTTGTGCATCCGCAGCAAGGCGCGGTTCACCGTGGTCTGGTCGGCGATACCGTGATCCTGCAGCTCCAGATAGAAGTTATCCTCTCCCAGAATGGAGCGCAGCTCCAGCGCGTAGGCCTTAGCCCCCTCATAGTCGCCGTTGATGATGCGGCGGGGGATCTCTCCGGCCAGACAGGCGCTGAGACCGATCAGGCCTTCGCTGTGCTGGCGCAGCAGGTCAAGGTCGATGCGGGGCTTGATATAGAAGCCCTCGATATACGCCTGGGACACCATGTAGGACAGGTTGCGGTAGCCAGTCTCATTCTTGCACAGCAATACCATATGTCGGGACTCGGCGTCGAATTCGTGCTGCTTGTCGAAGCGGGTGCGGCGGGCCACATACACCTCGCAGCCGATGACGGGATGGATGCCCTCCGCCTTGCAGGCACGGTAGAAGTCGATAGCGCCGTACATGGCGCCGTGATCCGTGATGGCGCAGGCCGTCTGCCCCATCTCCTTGACCAGCTTCGGCAGGTCACGGATGCGGCAGGCGCCATCTAAGAGACTATATTCCGTATGGACATGAAGGTGGGCAAACGCCATTACTGTGCCTCCAGCTCGTCCAGCATATCGCTGAGCAGCTCCACGCCGGACACCACCAGCAGGCGGCAGTGCTGGGTCACACCCAGCTCCTGCGCGGTAGGCGTGCCCTCGATGTCCTTCTCCGCCAGCAGATCGTGGCAGTCCAGCTTGCGGAAACGCTCGGTAAACCGGCACTGGAAGTCCTGCGTCAGCTGGGTGGAGCGCTTTTTGCCCTCGGGGCCGTTTTCCAGCGTGGCGGGATAGGCCGTGCCCAGCACCACCGCCGCGGCGTTGACCACGCCGCACACGCCGCCGCAGCGCAGACCGCCGCCAAAGCCGCTGGCGATGGCCATGCTCTGCTGCTCTGTCAGGCCGGTGACGTCCGTAAAGGCCAGCAGCACAGCCTGTCCGCAGTTGAGACCCTTCTCATGAAATTCCTTGGCTCTTTGGCATCTTTCCATCTTTGTCATAGCTTTCGTGCCTCCTCCATGATCTTTCGTATCCGGTGGTTCAAACAGGATTTGCTGATGGGCGGTTCAAACAGCGCCGCCAGCTGGGCCAGTGGCAGCTCCGGATTCTGCATCCGCAGCCGCGCCGTCTCCTGTATCTTCTCCGGCAGCTTTTCCAGCTGTCCGGCTTTTTCCAGCTTTTCGATGGCCTCCTGCTGGGCGGCCACCGCGTCCAGCGTCTTGTTCACGTTGGCCATGTCGCAGTTCATGGCCCGGTTGGCCCCGTTGCGGATCTCCTTATCCACCTTGGCGGTCATGATCTCGGTGGCGGCCACCGGCGCGCCCAGCGTGGTCAGCAGATCCTCGATATGCTCGGACTGCTTGAAGTAGATGACGGCGCTGCCGCCCCGCATGACGCTGCGGGGCAGAAAGCCCATCTCCTGCAGAAGGGCCGACACCTCGCGGCTGGCCTGCACATGGGAGGTGGACAGCTCCAGATGATAGCGCTTTTCCGGATCGGTGACGCTGCCGCCCGCCAGAAACGCGCCCCGCAGGAAGGACATGCGGCAGCAGTCCTCCTCCAGCATGGCAAAGTTCACATGCAGCACCAGCGACTGGCGGGGATCGTAGCCCAGCGTATCCATGATGCGGCGCAGCTTCTCTGGATCGGTGATCTGGAAGATCAGCTTGCTGCCGGGGGGCTCCTCCGTAGGCAGACGGTCAAATTTCACGTTGAAGGCCCGGTGGAACAGGCGGGGCAGACGCGCAGCAAACTCCGGATTCTCCGTGATGATGCGCACCTCCTGCATGGTGAAGGTGTTGCAGTACAGCAGCACGCCATAGCACTCAGCGCGGGCGCAGCACAGCCGCTGCACCGCCGTGCGGCACAGCTCAGCCTTGGCCTTATAGGAAAACGACTGCATGGGGCCTCCTCCTTCATGTACCATCGATTGACAAGGGCAAACACGCCTGCCAGCGTGTCTTTCCGGCGCTTTTTGCCCTTTTCGCCTTGGCTTGCGCCAGCAAGCCTGCGTCTCAAAAACCAAAAATCACTTGAAAATACATTGCTGGCAGGTGCGAAGCAGTTTTGCCGGAGCAGAAATGCGTCCAGACAAGAAAAGGCCCGCAGAGAATACTTGCCGTATTTTCAAGGGACTTGACGCAGTATGGGCGTATTTCTGCCCGTCAAAACCGTGTCTGTCCTTGTTAATTGATGGTAAGATCTTTCGGGGATGTATACTCCTCGTAAATGGTCATCAGCTCATGGGCCAGATGACCGGGATTGTGCCGCACCAGCCCGTTTTCCAGACTGGCAATGGGCCGCTCGATCAGCTCCACGCCCAATGCGCGGCACTTCTCCGTATCGTGATAGATGGGCTCCGCGCCCTCCTGCGCATACCGCCGGGCGATGCACTCCGGAATGGGCATGGAATTGGTCAGGCACAACGGGAACAGCCGGGGGTAGCTGTGGCTGAACAGCGCCTGTATGTGGTCGGAGACGGTATAGCCCTCCGTCTCGCCCTCCTGCGTCATGACGTTGCAGACGTAAAGCTTTAACGCTTTACTATCCCTGATGGCATCGACAATGCCGTCCACCAGCAGATTGGGGATGATGCTGGTATAGAGACTGCCCGGTGCCAGCACGATCATGTCGGCGCTATGCAGGGCCTCCACCGCCGCGTCCAACGCCTTGGGACGCTCCGGCAGCAGCCGCACCGATTTGATGCGGCAGTCCTGCTCCTTCTTGCAATAGAAAATATGGGATTCTCCCAGCACGGTAGCTCCGTTCTCGAAGGTGGCCTCCAGCTGCACGTTCTCATTGGTCACCGGCAGCACACGGCCCGTGATGGCCAGTACCTTGCTGAGACCGGCCACCGCCTTGTCGAAGCTGGGCATGATATCGTTCAGCGCCGCCAGCAGCAGATTGCCAAGGCTCTGACCCGCCAGCGAGCCGTCGGAAAACCGGTAGGCCATCAGCTGGGCCATCAGCGGCTCGCAGTTAGCCAGTGATTGTAGGCAGTTGCGGATATCGCCGGGAGCGGCCATACCCAGATCCTGCCGCAGCATACCGCTGCTGCCGCCGTCATCCGCCACCGTAACGATGGCTGTGATGTTGCGGGTATAGAGCTTCAAGCCCCGCAGCAGCGTGCTCAGGCCCGTGCCGCCGCCGATGCCCACCACCTTTGGGCCTTCCTCCGGCGGGATATGATATAAATAATGAGACATGGGATCGTCACTTCTTTCCAATCATCAGCGGGAGATATCCCGATGGCTCTCCGTCACGGCAAAGCCAGCCGCCGCCAGATCCTGCGCCAGCTGGTGGGCCACCGCCACACTGCGGTGGTGGCCGCCGGTGCAGCCTACGGAGAGTACCAGTACCGTCTTCCCCTCCTCATTATAAAGGGGCAGCAGGTACAGCAGCAGCTTTTCCAGCCGCTCCATGAACTCCCCCGTCTGGGGGAAGGAAAACACATAGTTGCGCACCGCCGCGTCAAGACCGGTGCCCTTTTTCAGCTCCGGTACATAGTAGGGGTTGGGCAGGAACCGCACATCGAACACCAGATCCGACTCCATGGGCAGGCCGTGCTTGAAGCCGAAGGACATCACATCCACATGAAGCCCCTGCCGGTCCTTCTCCCGTCCGAACAGGTTCAAAAGCTCGCTGCGGAGCTTCCCCACCGAGAAGGTGGAGGTATCCAGCACATAGTCGGCATGATCCCGCACCGGCTGGAGCATCTGCCGCTCCAGCATCACCGCCTGTTCGATGCTCCGGCCCTCCAACGACAGCGGATGGGAGCGGCGGGTCTCCTTATAGCGGTTGATGATGGCGGTGGTGTCCGCGTCCAGAAACAGCAGCCGGCAGTCCACCTCCGTGCGCTTCAGCCGCTCCAATGTGGCGATCAGCAGATCAAACGGCTCGCCCGCCCGGACATCGTACACCAGCGCCACCCGGTCATAGTGGCCCCGTGACGCGGCGCAGAAGTCGGCGAACTTCACCATCATCTCCGCCGGAAGGTTATCTACGATATAGTAGCCGATATCCTCCAGAATGGAGGCGGCACGGCTCTTGCCGCTGCCACTCATACCGGTAATGATCAGAATTTCCATAGGTTCTCCCCTGCTTTACTTCACAATGCGCACTTCCGGCTCCAGCGTCACGCCGGAGTTCTCCTTCACCTGGCGCTGCACCTCCGCCATCAGCGCCAGCACGTCGGCGCAGGTCGCGCCACCCACGTTGATGACAAAGCCCGCGTGCTTTTCCGACACCTGCGCGCCGCCCACGGTCAGTCCCTTGCAGCCCGCCTCCTCGATCAGACGGCCCGCAAAGTGGCCCTCAGGCCGCTTGAAGGTGCTGCCCGCGCTGGGATATTCCAGCGGCTGGGACGCCTTGCGCCGAGCCATCAGGTCATCCATGCGGCTGCGGATGGCGGCGCTGTCGTCCTGATGCAGGGCGAATACGGCGGACAGCACCACCGCGTCGGGATGCTCCGTCAGCAAACTGTGACGGTAGCCGAAGGCCATACCGGCGCAGGGAACAGTTTTCACGCCTTCGTCGGGGAACAGCACCGTGACGCTTTCAATGACCTGGGCCAGCTCGCCGCCGTAAGCACCCGCGTTCATACACACGCCGCCGCCTACGCTGCCGGGGATGCCGTGGGCAAATTCCAGTCCCGCCAGTCCTTTCTGGCAGGCAAAAACCGCCGTGCGAGCCAGCGATGCGCCCGCCCCGGCCCTGACGCGGCCACCCTCCAGCAGCTGGATGTCCGCTATATCGCGGGTGCTGATGACCATCCGATCCACGCCCTCGTCGGGAAAAAGTACGTTGGTGCCATTGCCCAGCACATAGGGCTGCGCGCCGCATGCACCGGCGAAATTCAGCAGCAGCACCAGCTGCTCGGCGTTCCGGGGAAAGGCCATCCGCCGGGCCGGGCCGCCGATACGGAAGGAGGTGTATTTCGACAGCGGCTCCTCCGCCGACACGGAGAGGTCGGGCAGATAGTCCCGCAGTTTTTCGTCCAGTTCTTCATACCAACGCATACAGCGCCTCCTTGTTTTCAGATGATCCGCTTATTCTTCCCCAGCAGCGCCGCGCCGATGACACCGGCGTCGTTGCCCAGCTGCGCCTTGACGATCTTCGTCATTTTGTCGTAGTTGCAGGGCAGGCTGTGAGCCGCCACCTGACGGCGCAGGGGCAGCAGAAGCTGCTCATCGGACTCGTTGCTGACGCCGCCGCCGATGGCCAGTGTATCCGGCTGGAAGATATTGATGATGTTCACGATACCGGCGGCGAGGTAGCGGATGTATTGGTCGCAGACCGCCTGCCCCACCGGACAGCCACGACGGGCGGCAATAAAAGCCGACTGGCCGGACACATGATCGTCGTTCTCGGCGATGACCTGCGCCATGATGCTGTCGGGGTTCTCCTGCCACGCCTTGGCGGTCTGGCGCTTCAGGGCGCTGGCGGAGGCGTACCGCTCCCAGCAGCCGCGGCGGCCGCAGGGGCACTCCTCGCCGTCCATTTCGATGGACATGTGGCCCACCTCGCCCGCCATGCCGTTGGAGCCGTGAAAGATCTTGCCGTTATGGATAATGCCGCCGCCCACGCCGGTGCCCAGCGTGACGGTGATGAAGCGCTTGCTGCCCCGGCCGCCGCCCACATAGTATTCCGCCAGTGCCGCGCAGTTGGCGTCATTTTCTATGTACAGAGGCAGGTCGCTGAGCTGGTGGAACAGCCGCCGCAGCGGCACGTTCCGCAGGGGCAGGTTGCAGGTATACAGGATGGAGCCGCTCCGGATCTCCACCGCGCCGGGGCAGCCTACGCCCACGGAGAAGATCTCGTCAATGCCGCAGCCATAGTCGCGGCACAGCTCCGTCACCAGAACGTGGATGGTCCAGGCCAGCGCCGCCGGATCGGCGATGCCCGCCACCTTCATTTTCCGGGTGGCCAGCAGCCGCCCCTCCCCGTCCACCAGACCGGCCTTCAAGTTGGTGCCGCCGATGTCGATGCCGATGTATTTCATAGGTCGCTTCCGTTCTGCCGGCTCATGGCGTCCAGCTTGCTGTCGAATTGGGTCACGAAGTCGCGGCCCGCGTTATAGCCGTATTTGGTCTGGCGGTTCTTCATGGTGGCGATCTCCACGATACCGGCCAGATTTCGGCCGGGCCGTACCGGGATGGTCACGATGGGCAGCGACACGTCCAGCAGCGTATACTGCTCTTCGCCCAGGCCCAGACGGTCATAGAACTTACCGTCCTGCCACTGTTCCAGCTGGATCACCAGATCGATCTCCGTCTCGAACTGCACCGCGCCCATACCGAACAGCTGCTTCACATCGATAACGCCCACGCCGCGGATCTCGATATAGTGACGGATCAGCTCCGGGGCCGTGCCGTGGAGGGTGTCGGAAATGCGTTTGATCTCCACCGCGTCGTCGGCCACCAGCTGGTGGCCGCGCTTGAGAAGCTCGATGGCGGTCTCGCTCTTGCCGATGCCGCTGTCGCCCAGGATCAGCACACCCTGACCGTAAATGTTCATCAATACGCCGTGGCGGGTGATCTGGGGCGCCAGTGCGTTATTGAGATAGTCAATGATATGACTGGTGGCGTCCACCGTATCACTGCCGGTGCGCAGCAGGGTGCGGCCATGCTTCTGGGCCATCTCCAGCAGCTCGTCGAACACCTCCAGATTGCGGGAGATGATCATGGCCGGGAAGCTGTAGCTCATCAGGCGGTTAAAGACCCGCGTCCGCTCCTCGGCGGTCATGCGGGAGAGGAAGCGCATCTCGCTCTTTCCCAAAATCAGCAGGCGCTTGGTGTCGAAATAATCATAAAACCCTACCAATTGCAGGGACGGACGAAACACGTCCGACACGGTAATGACGCAGGTATCGTAATCTCTGCCCTTGCAGAGGATCTCCATATGAAAGTATTCCGCCAGCTTCTTCACGCTGGCCGGGGTACGTCTCACTTTTTCCATGGTGCACTCCTTATGGCTTCTCTATCAAAGTATATCTATCAAAGTATATTAGAAGTATTATACCGTATCCGCCCCTGTTTCGCAACTTTCCACACCGAAAATTTTTTCAGTTTTTTGTCAAATAATGCTTGCATTTTGTTTCAACTTCTGGTATGATAACTACTGCTTGTGAAACGGCAAGCATGATGTTACGACAGCAAGGAGGTGCAACGGATGGCTAAGTGCGAGTTCTGCGATAAGGGCGTGACCTTCGGTATCAAGGTTTCCCACTCTCATCGTCGTTCCAATCGTCCCTGGAAGCCCAACGTCAAGCGCGTGAAGGCTTTGATCAATGGTACGCCTCGCCATGTGTATGTTTGTACCCGGTGCCTGCGTTCCGGTAAAGTTACCCGCGCGATCTGAACATAACATGAGCAAAAGCTCTGTGGGAGACCACAGAGCTTTTTTCGTTTCTGTACGGGGCCACGCCGCTTAAAATTTTTCTCCGATCACCGCCCCAAACTGTCAATTTTTGTAAAACATGCTGAAATCCACCCGTCCCTTCCACCACTTTTTCAGGCAGAAGTGCTGTTGACCTTCTGAAAAACGTGTGTTATAGTATCGCCAATCTTTTGAAAGGAGCCGAAGCAAATGGTACAGAACATTCGTTACGCCGTCGCATATCGATTTTTTGCCTATTACTTTTTTACCGAAAAAGTAATAGCGATTTGTGATGCCCGTAATCGGAAAACTGTTTGCCCAATGCTTTGAGTTCCGCTCAAACTGTTGCGTTAAATCAAACCCGCTGTATGGATCACAAGTCCGTACAGCGGGTCTTTTTTTAACCAAAATTCATTTTCAGGAGGAACATACCATGAAAGCCAAACGTATCACATCTCTTATCCTCGCCCTTGCACTGGCGCTGAGCCTGTGTCTGACCGGCTGCGGCAGTCAGGACACCCAGGAGCCCGCCGGAGACAGCACCGGCAGCGACGACGCCAAGTATACCGTCGGTATCTGCCAGCTGGTGCAGCACGACGCGCTGGACGCCGCCACTCAGGGCTTTATCGACGCACTGAACGAGGCCCTGCCCGGTCAGGTGAAGATTGTTGAAAAGAACGCCTCCGGCGATTCCGTCAACTGCTCCACCATCGTCAACGGCTTCGTGTCTGACGGCGTGGATCTTATCATGGCCAACGCCACCGCTGCCCTGACCGCTGCCGCATCCGCCACCAGCGACATCCCCATTCTGGGCACCTCCATCACCGCTTACGGCGTGGCGCTGGACATGGATGACTTCAACGGCACCGTTGGCGGCAACATCTCCGGCACCTCCGATCTGGCCGATCTGGAAAAGCAGGCTGCCATGATCACCGAGTGGTTCCCCGAGGCCAAGAAGGTGGCCCTGCTGTTCTGCTCCGCCGAGCCCAACTCCCGCTATCAGATCGAAGAGGTCGCCAAGCATCTGGCTGACGCCGGTATTGAGACCGCGGAATACGCCTTCACCGATACCAACGATGTTGCCTCCGTCGCGCAGGCCGCCTGCGACTACGCCGACGTGATCTACATTCCCACCGACAACACCGCCGCCGCCAACACCGAAGCCATCGCCAACGTGCTGATCCCCGCCGGCGTACCCGCCATCTGCGGTGAAGAGGGCATCTGCTCCGGCTGCGGCGTGGCGACCCTGTCCATCAGCTACTACGATCTGGGCAAGACCACCGGTCAGATGGCCGCCAAGATCCTGACCGGCGAGGCGGATATCTCCACCATGCCCATCGAATACACCACCGCTACCCCCAAGTACAATCCCACCATCTGCGAAGCGCTGGGCATCACCCCGCTGAGCGGCTACACCGCCATTGAGGACTGATCCCCGCCTTCCCACGGGAGGATGCACCCGCATCCTCCCCCACTCTGAAATCAAAGGAGCATGACCTATGAGTTTCCTTTCCTCGCTGATGAACGCGCTGCCCGGCGCTATTGCGCAGGGGCTTGCATGGGGCATTATGGCCATCGGCGTTTACATCACCTTCCGTATTCTGGACGTGGCCGACCTGACGGTGGACGGCTCGCTGGCCACCGGCGGCGCGGTATGCGTCATGCTGATCCGGGCGGGTGTGAACCCGTGGCTTGCCATGCTGTGTGCTTTGGTGTCCGGCATGCTGGCCGGTCTGGTCACCGGGCTCTTCCACACCCGCTGCGGCATCCCCGCCATTCTGGCCGGTATCCTGACACAACTGGCGCTGTACTCCATCAACCTTCGGATCATGGGCGGCAAGGCCAATCAGGCCGTCAGCGTGGATAAGTACCACCTGCTGCTGAGCCAGCGGTACGTCCGTGAACTGTCGCTGGACAATCCGCTGCCGCTGCTGATCGTGATGACCGCCGTGATCGTGGCCGCGCTGTACTGGTTCTTCGGCACGGAAAAAGGAAGCTCGCTCCGCGCTACCGGCGCAAATCCTCACATGGCCCGGGCCCAGGGCATCAACACCAACGCCAACATCGTGCTGGGCCTGATGCTCTCCAACGGTCTCGTAGCCCTGTCTGGTGCGCTGCTGGCCCAGTACCAGGGCTCCAGCGACATCAACATGGGCCGCGGCGCCATCGTCATCGGTCTGGCCGCCGTCATCATCGGTGAGGTGATCTTCGGCAAGCTGTCCCGCAGCGTCGGCATCAAGCTGCTGGCCGTCTCCATCGGCGCCATCGTGTACTACATCGTCCTGCAGATCGTATTGCAGATCGGTCTGAACACCAACGACCTGAAGCTGATCACCGCGCTGATCGTGGCGATCTTCCTGACGCTTTCCTATCTGAATCTGAAAAAGACCCGCCGCAAGCCCCAGCGTACCGCAAAGGAAGGAGTGGAGCAGCATGCTTGAACTGAAAGACCTGCATAAGACCTTCAACCCCGGCACCGTCAACGCCAAGACCGCGCTGGACGGCCTGAGCCTGACGTTAAAAGACGGTGAGTTCGTCACCGTCATCGGCGGCAACGGCGCGGGCAAATCCACCATGC
>CAVBAZ010000233.1:0-9780 GCA_963593515.1 Bacteroidaceae bacterium | reverse complement strand
AAAACAGGAACAACAAGGAGAGAGAAAACATTGATACAGACTGCACTGAACTGGTTGTACGACAACCTCTATAACTACATGATCCCCGTCTGCGGCCTGTGCGTGCTGCGCGTGATCGTCAGCTTTCTGGAGCTGGGTCACATGAAGCGCCTGCGGGACAAGAAGTTCGTGTTCCGCAGGGTCGGCGTCCAGTACCGGGACATCGGCGCGTTTACGGGCCTGTTCATCGGCAGCGTACTGATCTGCCTGCTGCCCAAGCTGGGTCTGCTGTTCGCCGTGGTGGCCGTGGGCCTGACGGTGCTGGGCTATCAGATCGGCAAGCGCAAGGGCGACGAAGCTGACCGCATCTGGCAGGAGGTGGTCAACGAGCTGAGCGAAAGCGAGGACGCCCACAAGGTCAACGCCGTCAGCGTCGAGAGCAACATCCACGGCCTGATCGACACGCTGGACATGTATGACAAGGAAGAAACGCCGGAGGAGCCTGCCGAAGCGACAGCCGCCCCGGAAAGCGAAGAATAAAGAGAGGAAGATACCCCATGGAGAAAATGAAGCCCCGGACGTTATCCGGGTTTATGGAGCTGCTGCCCGCGCCCCAGCAGCAGATGGAGCGGATGATGGACATTCTCCGCAAGACTTACAGCCTGTACGGCTTCACCCCGCTGGATACCCCGCTGATCGAAGCCAGCGAGGTGCTGCTGGCCAAGGGCGGCGGCGAGACCGAGAAGCAAATCTACCGCTTCACCAAGGGCGACGCCGACCTGTCCCTGCGGTTCGACCTGACGGTGCCGCTGGCCAAGTATGTGGCGCTGCACTACAACGAGCTGTCCTTCCCCTTCCGCCGCTACCAGATCGGCAAGGTCTATCGCGGCGAGCGTGCCCAGCGTGGCCGCTTCCGGGAGTTCTATCAGGCCGACATCGACGTGATCGGCGACGGCAAGCTGGACATCACCAACGAGGCGGAAATTCCCGCCATCATCTACCAGACCTTTACCGAGCTGGGATTGAAGCGCTTCCAGATTCGCGTCAACAACCGCCGCATCCTTAACGGCTTCTACGCCATGCAGGGGCTCACCGAAAAATCCGGTGACATCATGCGCACCGTGGACAAGCTGGACAAGATCGGCGCCGAGAAGGTCCGCACCCTCCTGATGGACGACGTGGGCCTGAACGACGATCAGGCGGCGGAAATTCTCAAGTTCATCGCCATCACCGGCGACAACGCGCAGGTCATTGCCGCGCTGGAGGGCTACGCAGGCCGGAACGAGGTCTTTGACGAGGGTCTCGACCAGCTGAAGACCGTGGTGAAGTACCTCTCCTCCTTCGGCGTACCGGAGGAGAACTTCGCTGTTGACCTGACCATCGCCCGGGGTCTTGACTACTACACCGGCACGGTGTACGAGACCACCCTGCTGGATCATCCGGAGATCGGCTCCGTCTGCTCCGGCGGCCGCTACGACAATCTGGCGGAGTACTATACCGACAAGCAGCTGCCCGGCGTGGGCATCTCCATCGGTCTGACCCGCCTGTTCTACGTGCTGGGCGAGCAGAAGATGCTGAATGACCAGCTGCCCACCGCGCCCTGCGACGTGCTGGTGCTGCCCATGACGGAGGAGCTGTCCCCCGCCATCGACGCCGCCACCGCCCTGCGCCGCGCCGGTATCCGCACCCAGCTGTACACCGAGCCCAAGAAGTTCAAGGCCAAGATGAACTACGCCGACAAACTGGGCGTTCCCTACGTTCTGTTTCTGGGCGAGGATGAAATTGCCGCCGGTATGGTGTCCTGCAAGAACATGACCACCGGCGCACAGACCAAGCTCCCCGTGGCCGACGCCATCGCCATGATCCGTGAGGAGCTGGCGGAGCGGAACAAAGGCAAGGTCATTGTGGAATAAAGGGTGTTTCGCGCTCCGGCGCGACCTACTTTTGTCAACAGTGACAAAAGTAGGCAAAAGCACCGGAAGGAACCTCCGGTTCCTTCACCTCCCGGCGCGCTATGCACTGAATAAAATTTGAAATCTCTACCACACGTTCACGCAAAACTATCTTTTTCATTTGGTTAAAAGGATCGTCTCAGCTCCAGCGCCGCTGCCGCTGATACCTACGCCGAACAACGCTTTTGCTTCTACCGTTGCAATGTATGAGCGGCAGCGGCGCAAGAAGAAAGTCAATTCGTCACACACAGCGATGACAACCAACTTCCGCGAGCGCGAGGTATAAGGCCGTAAATTTGTAAAAGGGCATAGCGTGCGCGGATTCTTAAACCGCAGGTTTAAGTTGTCCTTTTGGGTACTTTTGGGACAACGGCCAAAAGTACCTCGTCCCCGCAGGGACGAAATCCCCTCGCAAACCAACAACAGTCGGTAATATCATTCTAAATTTATACAAACATTATCATAAAAGGAGAAAAAACAGTATGATGCAGATGCGTACACATACCTGCAACGAGCTGCGCATGGAGCATGTGGGCCAGCAGGTGAAGATCGTGGGCTGGATGGAAAACGTCCGCACGGTGGGCCAGAACTTCGCCTTTGTGGTGCTGCGTGACTTCTACGGCACCACCCAGGTGGTGGTGGAGTCCGAGGAGATGATGAACATTATCAACGGCCTCAACAAGGAGTCCACCATCTCCGTGGAGGGCGTGGTGCGCGAGCGCGCCAGCAAGAACCCCAAGCAGGACACCGGCGACGTGGAGGTGGTTCCCAGCAAGATCGAGGTGCTGGGCCGCTGCCGCTACAACTCCCTGCCTTTCGAGATCAACCGCAGCCGCGAGGCCGACGAGACCGCCCGTCTCAAGTACCGCTTCCTGGATCTGCGCAACCCCGCCGTGAAGCAGAATATCATCCTGCGCTGCCAGGTGGTGGCCGCCCTTCGCGCCGCCATGACCGAGCACGGCTTCCTGGAGATCACCACCCCCATCCTGACCGCCAGCTCCCCCGAGGGCGCCCGCGACTATCTGGTGCCCGCCCGCAAGCACCCCGGCAAGTTCTACGCCCTGCCCCAGGCCCCCCAGCAGTTCAAGCAACTGCTGATGACCTCCGGCTTTGACCGTTACTTCCAGATCGCGCCCTGCTTCCGTGACGAGGACGCCCGCGGCGACCGCTCCCCCGGCGAGTTCTATCAGCTGGATATGGAGATGGCCTTCGCCACCCAGGACGACGTGTTCGCCGTGCTGGAGGATGTGCTGCCCCCCATCTTCGCCAAGTTCGGCACCTACAACGTGGCCTCCAGCGCACCCTTCCGCCGCATCCCCTACACCACCTCCATGGAGACCTACGGCTCCGATAAGCCCGACCTGCGCATCGACCTGACCTGCAAGAACGTCACCGGCCTGTTCGCTGACAGCGACTTCGAGGCTCTCAAGGGCCAGACCGTGAAGATGGTGGACATCTCCGACTGCACCCTGACCCGCAAGCAGATCGAAAAGCTGCTGACCGACTGCGAGGTGCAGTCCGGCTCCAAGGCCTATTGGTTCAAGGTGGACGAGAATGGCGAGCTGGCCGGCGGTATCGCCAAGTTCGTCGCTCCCATCAAGGACGAGCTGGCCAAGGTGCTGAACCTGAAGCCCAACACGCTGGTGGTGGTGGCCGCGGGCCAGTACGCCACCAAGTCCGTGGGCGTGCTGATCAAGACCTTCGGCGCCGCCTGCGAGGGCCACATGGACAAGGAGCGCTATGAGTTCTGCTGGATCGTGGACTTCCCCATGTACGAGATCGGTGACGAGAGCGGCGAGCTGGAGTTCTGCCACAACCCGTTCTCCATGCCCGCCGGCGGCATGGACGTGCTGCTGAAGGCCGAGCGGGGCGAGATCGATCCCCTGACCATCACCGCCGACCAGTACGATCTGGTGTGCAACGGCGTAGAGCTCAGCTCCGGCGCTGTCCGTAACCACGATCCCGAGATCATGATCAAGGCCTTTGAGCTGGTGCGTCTGGGCGAGGAGGACGTGAAGAAGAAGTTCCCCGCCATGTACAACGCCTTCTGCTACGGTGCGCCTCCCCACGCCGGTATCGCGCCGGGCGTGGATCGCATGGTGATGCTGCTGGCAGGCGAGAGCTCCATCCGCGAGATCATCCCGTTCCCGATGAACAAGAACGCCCAGGATATCATGATGGGTGCGCCTTCCACGGTGGAGCAGAAGCAGCTGGACGAGCTGCACATCGCCATCGTCGGCGAAGTCGAGAAAGACGACTGAAATCGTTTCGTAACTTCATACTCATAAAAAGAAGGGCATTTGCCCTTCTTTTTATACGGGAACATTTCGCGTTCCGGCGCGAAAACGGCCTCCGGCGGCCCACTTTCGCCGTACAATGCAATCCCAGATGGATGCTACGGCGGCATAGCCGCCGAGATCGGAGGCTAAAAACATGCCACCGGCATGTTTTCTTAACGCCCCGACGCTGCCGCTGATGCCACGCCGAACAGCGCTGTTTGTTCTACCGTTGTAATCGTGAGCGGCAGCGGCGCAAGAAAAAAGTCGATTCGTCATACGAAACGATAATCGCCGAGTTCTGTGAACGCGCGGTAAAAGGCTGCAAATTTGCAGCACGGCATAGCGTGCGCGGATTCTTAAACCGCAGGTTTAAGCTGTCCTTTTGGTCACTTTTGGGACAGCGGCCAAAAGTGACCCGCGCCGGAGCGCGGAACACTCCTTCGTGACCACAGCCACATTCTCTCCTTACCTGAAAAGCGAAACCGACTCTTGCAATCACAAAAATCTTGCGCTCTTCCCCTCCCTGTGCTACAATAAACCAAATTTGAACAAGGAGGGTCTCTCCATGGAATTTAATGTGCAATTACAGCTTGCCGGACTGCTGGAATGGATGCACCAGCAGATGACCGCCTGTCACGGCAAGACTGCCGTCATCGGCATCTCCGGCGGCAAGGACAGCTCCACCGTGGCCGCGCTGGCCGTGGCCGCCTACGGCAAGGAGAACGTCATGGGCGTATTGATGCCCGACGGCGTACAGCCGGATATCGACTACTCCAACGGTCTGGTGGACGTGCTGGGTATTCCCCATGTGACCATCAACATCCACGACGCCGTGCAGGGCGTGGTGAAGGAGATGGAGCGGGTGGGCCTGACGCCCAGCCGCCAGACACTGGTGAACCTGCCCAGCCGCGTCCGCATGGCCACCCTGTACGCCGTGGCCCAGACGGTGGAGCAGGGCATCGTCATCAACACCAGCAACCTCAGCGAGGACTGGGTGGGCTACTGCACCATTTACGGCGACAGCGCCGGCGCCTTCTCTCCGCTGGGCATGTATACCACCGAGGAGGTCATTGCGCTGGGCCGTGCGCTGGGCCTGCCGGAGAAGTTCCTCATCAAGCCGCCGTCCGACGGTCTGACCGGCCTCACCGACGAGGACAATCTGGGCTTCACCTATCACGCCGTCAACGAGTACATCCGCCGCGGCGTGGTGGACGAGAAGATCAAGGCGGACATCGACCGCAAGCACGCCGCCAGCCGCTTCAAGTTCCAGACCCTGCCGGTGTATCAGAACGGCCTGCCCATCGTGCTGGAGGAGCCCACGGACTACTACAACCCCAACAAAAAGTAAAGAAAAAGCTGCCGGAAGGCAGCTTTTTCTTTACCAGAGAAGAGATAAGAGTGAAAAGTGAAAAACTGTTGTGTGCCGCCTCGCGGCACAATTTAAATCATGCCGCCTGCGGCGGCATACCGCTTCTCTTCACTCTTCTCTTTTCACTTTTCTCTGCCGCCTTGGCGGCTCACCCCAGCAGCCCCGTGATGTCCTCCACGGTCAGGTTCTTCTGCAAGGCCATGGTGATGCCGTAGCCGATCACCCGGCCCAGCTCCCGCACCTTTTCATCGATGTCACGGGGCGTCAGGAACAGGGGATCGTCATCCTCCATACCCTCCCCCAGCAGACTGGCGGCGATCACCGTAGGCACCCCCACCGCGATCACCGGCACCCCCAGCGTCCGGGCATTGATGGCCTTCCGGTGGTTGCCCACGCCGCTGCCGGGGATCAGACCCGTGTCCCCCAGCTGGATGGTGGCGCACAGCCGGTCGCGACTGCGGGCGGCCAGCGCGTCGATGGCGATGACGGCGGCGCAGCCGGAGGCCTGCACCGCGCCTCGCAGCAGCTCCAGCGTCTCCATACCGGTGGCCGCCAGTACGCCGGGGGACACCGCCGCCACAGGCGTAAAGCCCCGGAACTGCCGTGGCAGCGACCGTACCATGTGGCGGGTCACCAGCAGATTCTCCAGCGCCAGCGGCCCCACCGCATCGGCAGTCATGCCCCGGTTGCCAAGGCCCGCCGCCAACACGGGAAAGTCCTCCCCCACCTCCGGCAGCATCCGCCGCAGCTCCTCCGCCAGACACTCCACCGAGCGGCGGAAGAAATTCTCCTCCCGCCGGAAGCAGGGCCGCAGATCCATGGTCACATACCGGCCTTCCGGCTTGCCCAACGCCTCTGCCGCCTGCCTTGTGGTGACGCGCACCTCCGTCACGCCGCAGCCGTGGCGGGTATACTCCGCGGTGCTGACGCCAGCCAGCCGGGAAATACCGCCGCCCGACCGCAGCTCCTCCATGGATTCCAGCGCCAGATCCGTCCGTGTGATCCGCATGTTTGTGGTCACGCTCCTTTCCCAAACACAAAATCTTGTGGGTGACGGCGCAATTTCCCGCCGCCAAAACTTTTTCGCGAAAAAAAGAGACAAATATCAAAAAAAAGCTTGCAATTTCTAGGCAAAGATGCTAAAATATCATCCTGCGTGGGACTTTGTATCTACGTTAATGTCATAACCGAGGAGGTGTTTGGTTTGCCGAATATCAAGTCTGCTAAGAAGCGTGTTCTGGTGGCAGAGGCGCGCAATGCCCGCAACAAAGCCGAAAAGTCCGCACTGAAGACTGCTATCAAGAAGTTCGAGGCTGCTGCCGTTGACGGCGATCGCACCGAGGCCGAGGGCACTTATAAGGTGGCGGTCAAGGCCATCGACAAGGCTGCTGCCAAGGGTTTGATGCACAAGAACAACGCGGCTCACAAGAAGTCCGCTCTGACCCTGAAGCTCAACAAGATCGGTTAACGAACCACATGCAACAGACGTCCGCTGGACGTCTGTTTTTGTTTTGCTTACTTTTGCTCCCTTTCCCTCTTCCCTGTTGCTCCGTTTCGTGCAACAGCGCCGGAAATTCCTCCCATGGTCAAACACAACAAAGGAGGCCGTTTCCATGAAAGGATCCAAAAAGCCCGGCGTGATGCTGTATTTCGAGCTGTACCCCATGCTGAAGCAGATGACGGCGGAGGACGCCCACGCCCTCATCATGGCCATTTTCGAGTATGCCCAGAACGGCGTGCTGCCCCAATTTTCCAGTCAGGCGCTGACGTATGTGTGGGAGTTCGTGCGGCTGAACATCGACCGGGATGACCAGCGGTATCTCAAGGTAGTGGGGCAGAAGCGCAAGGCCGCGGAAAAGCGCTGGAGCAAGTCCTCCCCCTCCCACGATACTGCCGAGGATACATTTGCAGCGCTTGCATGCAAATGATGCCAACACCAACACCAACGTCAACCACAACATCAACACCAACACCAACTTACAACATCATCTTCAACATCATGGCTGTGGCAGCCGCCGCATGCGTCTGCCAGCCCCGCCGGAGAAAACAAACTCTTTGGGAACATTTTGCCCAGCGGCAGCGTCTAATAGACAGAAAGGTTGGTGCTTTCCATGAAACGTTCTGTCTCTCTCATTCTCTTGACGGCGGTATGCGTACTGGCGCTGGCGGCTGTCAGCACATTGAGCGGCTGCGCGGCGGAAATGCCCGCCGACGACCCCACCGGAAATGTAAACACGCCCGATCCGCAGCCTGTCATCACCGGCGAGACCGCCACCTACACCAGCGGCTACGTGGACATGGCCATGACCATCCCGGAGGGCTGGCAGTGGGAATCGGTGCAGGACAAGGAGCTGAGCACCGAGGGCATCCGCTTCTGGAAAACCGATGATAAGGCACTGGACTTCAAGCTGCTGTGCTGGCGGGGCGGCTACGGCATCTGCGGCACCGGTGTCACCAGCGAGGAGCTGACCCTGTCCGGTGGCCAGATGGTGTGGCAGCACACGGAGGAAAACAACGGCAATCTGTGGCTGAACCTGTATTTTGAGAAAACCCCCGGCGACTATGTGTGCGCGCCTGTGGGTACGCTGACCAGAGAGATGTGGGACAGCTGCCGGGACGAGGTGCTGGCCATTCTGGGCACCGCCCAGTTTGGCCGCGACGCCATGACGGAACAGGCGGCCATCGACACCGCCAAGACCCAGTATGACGGCCCATATGACGAGGCTTATGGCCGGTACGATATAAAAACCGGCGTCTGGACAGTGACCTTTGTGGAGGGACAGCGGCCCACCGCCAGCATCGACATCAAGCCCGACGGCACCACGGGCTCCCTCCTGCTGATCGACAGCGCTGCGAAAAAATAAAAGCGCCCGCTTGACACCTGCCCAAAAACGTGCTATTCTAGGCAAAGTTACAGGCGATGAAGGGTGCGGCAGCCCGGAGCCGCGGGAGGAAATGCCCGCCGGACGCCCCGTTACCGGCAGTAAGAGTGTGGATGCTTCCAAATTCAGGTGGAACCACGGACTATTTGTTTAGTTCGCCCTGATACCGTCGTAAACGGTATCAGGGCGTTTTTATTTGCACTTCCCTTGTCATTCCGAGACAGTGACCGATGTCACTGTCGTGGGAATCCGTATCCTTCAATTATCAGAGGGAAAACGGATTGCCACACCAGTGTGAGCACTGGTTCGCAATGACAGGTAAGAGGACAATTATTAAAAGCAAACCCCAATCATTCAAATATTCACATAAAGGAGATATCACCATGAAAAACACCGAAAAGACCATGGATAAGATCGTGGCGCTGTGCAAAAACCGCGGCATCATCTTCGCGGGCTCTGAGATCTACGGCGGCCTTGCCAACACGTGGGACTACGGCCCTCTTGGCGTGGAGCTGAAGAACAACATCAAAAAGGCCTGGTGGAAGAAGTTCGTGCAGGAGAACCCCTACAACGTGGGTCAGGACGCCGCTATCCTCATGAACCCCCAGACCTGGGTGGCCAGCGGCCATCTGGCGGGCTTCTCCGATCCTCTGATGGACTGCAAGGAGTGCAAGGAGCGCTTCCGCGCCGACAAGCTGATCGAGGACTGGTGCCAGACCAACGGCTTCGAGCTGCCCAAGCCCATCGACGCCTTCTCCCAGCAGGAGATGAAGGACTTCGTGGAGGAGAAGAACATCCCCTGCCCCAGCTGCGGCAAGCATAACTTCACCGATATCCGCCAGTTCAACCTGATGTTCAAGACCTTCCAGGGCGTGACCGAGGACGCGAAGAACACCGTGTACCTCCGTCCCGAGACGGCACAGGGCATCTTCACCAACTTCGTCAACACCCAGCGCACCACCCGCCGCAAGCTGCCCTTCGGCGTGTGCCAGATCGGTAAGTCCTTCCGCAACGAGATCACCCCGGGCAACTTCATCTTCCGCGTCCGCGAGTTCGAGCAGATGGAGCTGGAGTTCTTCTGCAAGCCCGGCACCGACCTTGAGTGGTTCAACTACTGGCGCACCTTCTGCCACAACTGGCTGCTGGGCATCGGCCTGAAGGACGAGAACCTGCGCCTGCGCGACCACGACCCCGAGGAGCTGTGCTTCTACTCCAAGGCCACCACGGACTTCGAGTTCCTGTTCCCCTTCGGTTGGGGCGAGCTGTGGGGCGTGGCCGACCGTACCGACTACGACCTGACCCAGCACCAGACCGTGTCC
>CAVBAZ010000232.1:0-2218 GCA_963593515.1 Bacteroidaceae bacterium | reverse complement strand
CCCAAGTACCGCGAGGTGGTGCTGGGCCATGCCGAGGTGCGCCAGACCTACAAGGTCTCCGGCGTGGGTACCGTGGCGGGCTGCTATGTGCAGGACGGCAAGCTGCAGCGTAAGGACTGCCAGGTGCGTCTGGTGCGTGACGGCATCGTCATTCACGAGGGTGTGCTGGCCTCCCTGCAGCGGTTCAAGGACTCCGTCAAGGAAGTCGTGTCCGGCTACGAGTGCGGCCTGAGCATCGAGAAGTACAACGACATCAAGGAAGGCGACATTGTGGAGGCCTTCACGATGGAGGAGATACCCCAATGATAAACTGGCGAAAAGTCTAACGACTTTTCTGCCAAGGGGATTGCGGTCGACTGCGCGCCTGATGTAATTCCGTAGGGGGCGATGCCCACATCGCCCCGCCGTACACCGGAAATGCCGTCGTAAGCCGCGCGGGCCGATGTAGGCATCGGCCCCTACACCAAAACAAGAAAACATTACCCAAGGGGCGGGCAGTGCGCCCGCCCCTTTTCCATGAAAGGAGCGAAAGTATGGCATCCAACCGTATCGGACGCATCAACGAGGAGATCCAGCGGGAGCTGTCCGGCCTGCTGCGCACGGTGAAGGATCCCCGTGTGGCGGACGCCCTGCTGACCATTACCCATGTGGATACCACCAGCGATCTACGCTATGCCCGCGTCTACATCAGCGCCATGGATCGCACCGACGAGAAGGATCTGATGCGGGGTCTGAAGTCCGCCAGCGGCTATCTGCGCCACGAGCTGGGCCAGAAGATGCAGCTGCGCTATACGCCGGAGCTGCAATTCTTCGCCGACGATTCCATCGCCCATGGCGCACACATTCTGGATATGCTGCATCACGTCAAGCCCGCCAACCCCGCCAACGCGGACATCGTGCTGCCGGAGGACAAGTGATGGAGCGGCCCATGTTGACGGCCCGTGACGCCGCCGGGTATCTGGAGGCGCTGGACAACGTGCTGCTGCTGACCCATGTGCGGCCCGACGGCGACACCATCGGCAGTGCGGCGGCCCTGTGCCGGGCGCTCCGGGACTGCGGCCGGACGGTGTACCTGCTGCCCAATCCGGAGATCACCGCCACCTACGCGCCCTACGCCGCGCCCTACTGGGCACCGGAGGGCTGGGAGGGCGAGCACATCGTCAGCGTGGATATCGCCGACGTGAGCCTGCTGCCGGAAAACGCCAAGCCCTATGCCCAGCGCATCGAGCTGGCCATCGACCACCATCCGTCGCAGGGCTTTTTCGCCCGCAATACCTGTCTGGAGGCGGACAGCGCCGCCTGCGGCGAGATCGTGTATGAGATCATTCAGCATCTGACCGCTCTGACGGCGGACATCGCCCTGCCGCTGTATGTGGCCATCAGCACCGATTGCGGCGGCTTTCAGTATGGCAACACCACCGCTCGCACCCACCGCATCGCGGCGGCGCTGATGGACGTGGTGGACGTGGCGGCGGTGAACAAGGCTCTGTTCCGCACCAAGAGCCGGGTGCGGCTGGCCATGGAATCCCGCATGGTGGCAGACATGAAGTTTTTTGACCACGAGCGTGTTGTCATTATGGAAATTCCGCTCAGCCTGCGGCAGGAGATGCAGGCCACTGACGCGGACATCGAGGAACTGAGCGCTCTGCCCGCCTTGGTGGAGGGCACCGACTGCGGCGTGACGCTGCGGGAGCTGACGGCGGAGAAGATCAAGGTCTCCGTTCGTTCCGGCCCACGGGTGGACGCCTGCGCGTTGTGCCGCATTTTAGGCGGCGGAGGCCATCATGCCGCGGCAGGTGCCACGGTGGAGGGTACATTGGACGAGGTACGCATGGCGGTGCTTGCCGCGTACCGGAGGGTTATTGGCGCGTAAGAGGCAGGGGGTGTTTCGCGCCCCGGCACAAAGAGATGTTTCGTGGCTCCGGCCACGAGGTACTTTTGCCCGTGGCGGCAAAAGTACCCAAAAACGCCACTTAAACCTGCGGTTTAAGAATCCGCGCACGCTGTTCATATTACAAACTTGTAATCTTTTGCCACGCGTTTGCAGAACACGGTCGTTATCGTTGCGTATGACGCATCGACTTTCCTCTTGCGCCGCTGCCGCTCGTGTTATCAACGGTAGAACTAAAAACGTTGTTCGGCGTAGGCATCAGCGGCAGCGGCGTCGGGGTGTTAAGAAAACATGCCGGTGGCATGTTTTTAACCCCGATCTCGGCGG
>CAVBAZ010000231.1:0-6179 GCA_963593515.1 Bacteroidaceae bacterium | reverse complement strand
CTATCCCCTGTTAAAAATCTTCAGCCTTTTACCGCGCGTTCGCAGAAAATGTTTGATTTCGCGGTGTATGACGTATTGACTTTCCTCTTGCGCCGCTGCCGCTGATGCAACACAACGGTAGACACTGAAGCGTTATTCGACGCTGGTATGAGCGGCAGCGTCGGGGCGTTAAGAAAACATACCGGTGGCATGTTTTTAGCCTCCAATCTCGGCGGCTATGCCGCCGTAGCATCCATCTTGATTTACACAGCAAAACTTGTGTTGTTGTACAGCCCTGATTTGCACACATTATAGCGCGCAAGGAAGTGAAGAAACCATCGGTTTCTTCCGGCTCTTTTGTCCACTTTTCCAGTCGGTGCGTTAAAAAATATGCCGGTGGCATATTTTTAGCATCCGATCTCGGCAGCTATGCTGCCGTAGCATCCATCTGGTTTTGCAACGCACAGCGAAAGTGGGCCGCCGGAGGCAAATAGGAAACTTTCGGCTCTCTTTTAACAAATCTGTGAACAATTGCAAGTTGCTCTTGCAAAATGGAAAAGCCGTCAGTATAATACTTAATTGGGAAAAATTCGGCATTTTGCCGTCAGGATAACACAAATGAGAAATGGATGAGGTGCAGTTATGTGTTCTTTGGCAAAGGATATCGGTATCGATCTGGGTACCGCTTCTGTTCTGGTATATATCAAGGGTAAGGGCGTCGTGCTGAATGAGCCGTCGGTGGTGGCCATCAATAAAGACGACGGTCGTCTGCTGAAGGTGGGCGCCGAGGCGCAGGCCATGCTGGGCCGTACCCCCGGCAACATCGTGGCCATCCGTCCCCTGCGTGAGGGCGTCATCTCCGACTATGACATGACGGAGCGGATGCTGAAGGAGTTTATCCACAAGGTCACCGGCGGCTTCCAGCTGTTCAAGCCGCGGGTCATCATCTGCGTGCCCTCCGGTATCACCGAGGTCGAGGAGCGTGCTGTGGTGGACGCCGGTATTCAGGCCGGTGCGCGCCGTGTGTATCTGATCGAGGAGCCTGTGGCGGCTGCCATCGGCGCCGGTATCGACATTGCCAAGCCTGATGGCCACATGGTGGTGGACATCGGCGGCGGCACCACCGATATCGCGGTCATTTCCCTCAGCGGCGTAGTGGAGTCCGCCTCCATCAAGGTGGCCGGCGACCAGTTCAACGAATCCATCGTCAAGTATATGCGCCGCAAGCACAACGTGCTGGTGGGCGAGCGTACCGCCGAGATGATGAAAATGCGCATCGGCTGCGTGTTCCCCAAGGAGGAGGAGACCTCCATCGACGTGAAAGGCCGCTGCCTGCTGACGGGCCTGCCCAAGACGCTGACCGTCACCTCCACCGAGATGCTGGAGGCGTTCGAGGAGCCGGTGGAGCGTATTCTGGAGGCCGTTCACGGCGTGCTGGAGCGTACCCCGCCCGAGCTGGTGGCGGATATCTCCGACAACGGCATCGTCATGACCGGCGGCGGCAGTCTGGTGGACGGCTTTGATAAGCTGATCACCGCCCGCACCGGCATCCACACCATGGTGGCCGAGGACGCCATCTCCTGCGTGGCCGAGGGCACCGGCAAGAGCTTGGATTCCCTGAACTCCATGACCGACGGCACGGTGAACCTGAGCCGCAGACGGCAGATGAACTGAGCTTCGCTCTGGTGCAAAATCTTGCGATTTTGCACCAATCAGGCTGCGGTCGGCTGCGCGCGTCAGAAATGCGTTGCAAATTTTGACGGATGCTACGGCGGCATAGCCGCCGAGATCGGATGCTAAAAATATGCCACCGGCATATTTTCTTAACGCACCGACGTCAGAAAAATGATTTGATTTTTCGCGGCGTCCGCGCCGCGAACTCTGCGAGGCTTTTTGATATCTTGATAGAGCAGTGCTGACAGTATTACTATCATAAGAACGGCCATTTTGTGATGGCCGTTCTTTTTCATTTTTTCTTGACGATTGGACAAAAATAGGCTAGTATGATGATAGCAAGTGCGGAATATATAGGTTCTGCTGTCAAATCTTATGAGGAGGCAATATCATGAAGTTTTCCAGCAAGGTTCTGAAATGCGGCCTGTCCCCCATGCGTAAGTTCCATCCCTACGCTGTGGCAGCCGAGGCAAAAGGCAAGAAGATCTATCATCTGAACATCGGCCAGCCGGACATCGAGACCCCCAAGGCTTACTTCGAGGCCGTGCGGCACTTTGACCTTCCGGTACTGGAATACGCGCCGTCCCCCGGTATCCCCGTGCTGATCGACGCCATCCAGAAATACTATGACAACCTGAACATGCACTTTGAAAAGGGCGATATCCTCATCACCAACGGCGGCAGCGAAGCTCTGCAGATCACCATGAACTGCATCCTGGACGACGGTGACGAGATCCTGATCCCCGAGCCCTTCTATCCCAACTACTACACCATGGCCTATACCTGCGGCGCGAAGATCCACCCCATCCCCACCTCTCCCCATGACGGCTATCACTATGCCGACCGGGCCAAGGTGGAGGCGGAGATCAACGAGCATACCCGCGCCATCATGGTCACCAACCCCGGCAACCCCACCGGTGCCGTGTTGACCCCCGAGGAGATGCGCATGATGGTGGACATCGCCAAGGAGCACGACCTGTTCATCATCGGCGACGAGGCGTACCGTGAGTTCGTCTATGCCGGTGAGCCGCTCCAGTCCATGGGCCAATTTGAGGATGCCGCCGACAACGTCATCGTCATCGACACCGTGTCCAAGCGGTTCTCCGCTTGCGGCGCCCGCATCGGCTGCATGATCTCCCGCAACAAGGAGCTGATGGCCCAGGCCATGAAGTACGCCCAGTGCCGTCTGTCTGTTCCCACGCTGGATCAGATCGCCTCCGCCGCCCTGTATACCGTCGGCCCCGAGTATTTCGCCGCCGTCCGCGACGAGTACAAGCTGCGCCGTGACACCGTCATGCGCAAGCTGAAGGAGATCCCCGGTGTGGTGTGCGAGTGCCCCAAGGGCGCGTTCTACGTCATGGCCGCCCTGCCGGTGGATGACGCCGACAAGTTCCAGATGTTCCTTCTGGAGGAGTTCGACGACCACGGCGACACCGTCATGTTCGCCCCCGGCGAGCCCTTCTATGCCACTCCCGGCAAGGGCAAGAACGAGATCCGCATCGCCTACGTCCTCAAGCAGGAGGATCTGGAGCGTGCCATGGATCTGCTGCGTCTGGGCATCGAAGCCTACAACAACCGCTGAAACATCCTGCATATAAGGCGAGGGCCGGTCAACTGACCGGCCCTTGTTTCGTTTGGAATTTTGCGTCGTCAGTTCAGGCCCTCCGCGTTGACCTCGAACAGCTCGTCAATGCGCGCTTTCAGCTTCCTGTGCTCCGGGTCGGTCAGCTGGTCGGCCGCCGCCAGCAGGGCGCGGGCGGCGGACTGGGCCTCGTCCAACAGCAGCATGTCGCAGTTGAGATCGGCAATTTGCAGCATGGGCAGGCCGTGCTGCCGCTGGCCGAAGAAGTCGCCGGGGCCCCGGAGCTTCAGATCCTCCTCCGCGATCTTGAAGCCGTCGTTGGTGTCCGTCAGGGCCTTCAGCCGCCGCTTCGTCTCCTCGCCGCCGCCCTGCGATACCAGCACGCAATAGCTTTTCGCCCTGCCGCGGCCTACGCGGCCCCGCAGCTGGTGCAGCTGGCTCAGGCCGAAGCGCTCGGCGTTCTCCACCACCATCAGCGTGGCGTTGGGCACGTCCACGCCCACCTCCACCACCGTAGTAGACACCAGAATATCCGTCTCACCGGCGGCAAAGGCCGCCATGACGCTTTCTTTTTCCTTGGCCTTCATCTTGCCGTGGAGCACCGCGATCCGCAGGTCGGGGAAGGTCTCCTCCTGCAAGGTTCTGGCATAGGCCGTCACGGCCTTCCGCTCGTCGGGCAGGTCGTCGCCGTCTCCCACCAGCGGGCACACGATGAACACCTGATGGCCCTCGGCCACCTGCTTGCGGATGAAGCCGTTCAGCCGCGCCCGATACCGCTCGTCCACGGCGAAGGTGTCCACCTTCTGCCGTCCCGGCGGAAGCTCATTGATGATGGACACGTCCAGATCACCGTAGATGATCAGCGCCAGCGTCCGGGGAATGGGGGTGGCGGACAACACCAGCATATGGGGATTCTCCGCCTTCTGGCCCAGCGCCGACCGCTGGGCCACGCCGAAGCGGTGCTGCTCGTCGGTGATGACCAGTCCCAGCTTTTGATACTGCACATCCTCCGTCAGCAGGGCGTGGGTGCCGATGCAAAGGCCGATGCTGCCGTCGGCCAGACCCTCCAGAATAGCCCGCCGCTCTTTGGCTTTCGTCGAGCCGGCCAGCAGGGCACAGGGGATGCCGAACCGGGCGAACAGCGGCGCGAGGTTTTCATAATGCTGCTTTGCCAATATTTCCGTGGGGGCCATCAACGCCGACTGCCACCCCGATTGGGCGGCGAACCACACGCAGGCGGCGGCCACCATGGTCTTGCCGCTTCCCACGTCGCCCTGACACAGCCGGTTCATGGGCCGCGCCGAGGTCATGTCGGCCACCGCGTCGCCGATGGCCTTCTTCTGGGCGGCCGTCAGCGGGAAGGGCAGCGCGTCGTAGAAGGGCTGCATATCCGCGGCGCGGCACACCGGCCCCGCCACATCCACCCGCCGTGAGCGCAGCAGGTGCAGCCCGCAGGTCACAAGGAACAGCTCCTCGAACACCAGCCGCCGGTGGGCCTGCCCCAGCGCCTCAAAGCTGGTGGGGAAGTGGATGTTCTCGTAAGCGTAGTTGACATAACACAGCTGGTGGGCCATGCGCACCTGATCCGGCAGCACGTCCGGCATCAGCTCCCGGCACTCGTCTAGCCCCTGCCGCATGGCCTTTTGCAGCAGCAGCTGACTGACACCCTTGGTCAGCGGGTACACCGGCATGATCCGGCCCGTCAGCTGGTGCTGTCCCTCTGGCTCCATCAGGGGATTTACCATCTGCCGCCGCAGGAGGTTGCCCTCCACCTTACCGCAGAACACGAAGCTGTCGCCAACGTGGAGGCTCTGCTGGCGATAGGCCTGATTGAAGAACGTCACGTCCAGTACGCCGGTATCGTCCACCGCCCGCACCTTCACCACTGTGCGCCCGCCGGTAATGCGGTGGCTGGTGGGCGCACCGGCGATCATGGCCCGGCAGCAGGCCGTCTCACCCACGGGAAGCTCCGCGATGGGGTAGATGACGCTGCGGTCCTCATACCGCCGGGGAAAGAAGCCGATCAGCTCCCGCAGCGTGGTGATGCCCAGCTTTTCCAGCGCCTTGGCCCGTGTCTCGCCGATGCCCTTGATGTACTGCACACTGGTGTTCAGTCCCGCCATGCTTCCGCCTCCTTCCACAGCTTTTTTGTTGATTATACCAGTTTTTGCCGGAGAATACAATCGAAAAGAAACACACCCTGTCTGTTGCGCCTTGCGGGCGGATATATTATAATAACCTCATACAAACCGAAAGGAGCCGCGCCATGGCCGAAAAACGCAGTATCTGTCTCATCAACGATTCCTTCCCGCCGGTGATCGACGGCGTGGCCAACGCCGTCACCAACTATGCCACCGTGATACAGCGGGACTATGGCGACGCCACCGTGGTGACGCCCTACTATCCCGACGCCGACGACAGCGTATACCCCTTCCCGGTGCTGCGCTATCCCAGCATTGACGTGACGAAGCTGGTGGGCTACCGGGCGGGCTTTCCCCTCTCTCCGGAGCTGATGGAGCAGGTGGAGGGCCGCCATATCGACCTGATCCACAGCCACTGTCCCGTCACCTCCATGGTGCTGGCCCGGATGCTGCGCCAGAAGCTGAACGTGCCGTTGGTGTTCACCTATCACACCAAGTTCGACATCGACATCGCCAACGCCATCCACAGCAAGCTCTTACAGGAAGCGTCCATCAAAATTCTGGTGGAAAACATCTCCGCCTGCGACGAGGTATGGACGGTCAGCCACGGCGCGGGGGAGAACCTGCGCTCGCTGGGCTATCAGGGGGACTATATCGTCATGCCCAACGGCGTGGATTTCCCCGCCGGACGCCTTCCGGAGGAGACGGTACGCGCCGTAGGGGAGGGCCTCGACCTGCCGGAGGGCGTGCCGCTGTTCCTGTTCGTGGGCCGCATGATGTGGTACAAGGGCCTGCGGATCATT
>CAVBAZ010000230.1:0-2468 GCA_963593515.1 Bacteroidaceae bacterium | reverse complement strand
GCACAGGGCGTTGCGGTACGCCTGCATGATGACGCCCCAGCCCTGCGCCCGCTCGTAAACAGGGATGCCCCGGGCGACGGCCCCGGCGATCTCGGGATTGCTGTCGTGGATGGCGGCGGTGCGGATCACCAGATCGCAGTTTTGCAGATTCTCGGCGCTGTGGCCGATGGCAACGGGGATGCCCACGCTGCGCAGGTGCTTCACCGTGTCGCTGTCAGTCATATCGGAGCCCTGTACCGCCAACCCCATGCCCTTGAGCACCTCGGCCAGGGCGCACATGGACACACCGCCGATGCCCGCCATATGGACGCGGACGCCGCTGTGCAGGAAATGCCGGATATCCTCAGTGGGATGCATCATATCGATTCCTCCAAAAGGGCGGTTTTACAGCCGCCGCTTGTATTTTTCTTGAAGAAATATTATAATACACCCGTAAGCAAAGTGCAACCGTCATTGTTGCTCAAATTCTGCGGAAAACAGGCGAAAAGAGGTGGAAAACATGATCCCACGGGAGGTTTGCGTGGTGCTGCGAACATTGGAGCAGGCCGGACACGAGGCGTATTCCGTGGGCGGCTGCGTCCGGGACATCCTCATGGGCAAAGCGCCCCACGACTGGGACGTGACCACCTCGGCACTGCCGGAGGAGACCATGGCCCTTTTCGACCACTTCGCCATCCCCACCGGCCTGCAGCACGGCACAGTGACCGTCCGCAGCGGAGGGACAGCCTGCGAGGTCACCACCTTCCGCACCGACGGGGACTATCCCGACCACCGGCATCCTGCCGCCGTCACCTTCACCCGCAGCCTGCGGGAGGACTTGGCCCGCCGCGACCTGACGGTGAACGCCATGGCCATGGACGTGCGGGGCACGCTCCACGATCCCTTCGGCGGTCAGGCGGACATCCACCGCCGTATCCTGCGGTGCGTGGGTGAGCCGGAGCGCCGCTTTCAGGAGGACGCTCTGCGCATCCTGCGGACGCTGCGGTTCTCCGCCACGCTGGGCTTTGCCATCGAGGATGACACCCACCGCGCCTTACGGACGCAATGCGGCGACCTGCGGTATGTGGCGGCGGAGCGTGTGCGGGAGGAACTGACGAAGCTTCTGTGCGGCGCGGACGTGCTGCGCGTCCTGCTGGAGGATCCCCAGGTGCTGGGCGTGGTGCTGCCGGAGATACTGCCCTGCGTGGGCTTTGACCAGCACAACCGCCACCACTGCTACGACGTGTGGGGCCACACGGCCCACGCGGTGGCCGCCGCGCCGCCTGATCCGGTGCTGCGGTGGGCCATGCTGCTGCACGATCTGGGCAAGCCCCAATGCTTCACGATGGACGAGCAGGGCATGGGCCACTTTCACGGCCACCACCGGCCCAGCGCGGAGATGGCGGAGGCCGTCTGCCGCCGTCTGCGGTTCGACAAGGCCACCGCCCAGCGTATCTGTATGCTGGTGCGGTATCATGACCGGCCCATCCCCCTGACGGAGAAGGCCATCCGCCGGGCCATGAACCAGCTGGGCGTGGAGGGTCTTCGGCAGCTGTGCGCCGTGAAGCAGGCGGACAATCTGGCCCAGCATCCGGACTACCGCGGCCGCCAGCGGGAGATCGACGCGGGCGAGGCCATCATGGACGCCCTGCTGGAGAAGGACGCCTGCTTCAGTCTGAAGCAGCTGGCGGTCAATGGACGGGACATGGCGGCGCTGGGACTGGAAGGCCCCGCCATCGGTCAGGCGCTGCAAACGCTGCTGGAAACCGTCATGGACGGCGAGACGGACAACGACCGCGCCGCCCTTCTGGCACTGGCAAAAGGAAAATACAGGCGATAGTATGAAAATGAGCGTACTGCCGAAGCGGTACGCTCATATTTTTTGCGTTTTCTGTTTATAGTATATCCAATGGAGCCTCAGCCCGCCATGATCTCGAACCGCAGCACGCCCTCCGCCGCGGCCAGATGGGAGAACAGCTCGTCCATGGTCTCGGTCATATCGCTGGTCTCGGCGCTGACGGTAACGCCGGCGCAGCCGTTGGTGGGAATGGTCTGGTTGATGGTGAGGATATTGGCGCCGGAGGCGGCGAAAATGGACAGATAGTTGGACAGCACGCCGGGATTGTCCCGCAACAGGGCGTACAGGGTGATGATGTGGCCCGCCTTCATGTTCTGGAAGGGCTGCACCGCGTCCTTGTACTTATAAAAGGCGCTGCGGCTGATGCCCACCATGGCTGCCGCCTGTCCCACGGTGGCCGCCTCGCCTACCTGCAGCATGCGCTTGGCCTCGGCCACCTTTACGAATACCTCGGGCAGCGCGTCAGCGGATACGATAAAAAATTTTTTCTTCTCCATAGCTTGTTCCTCCCATCGCGGTATCACACTGGGTATACATCTGTATTTCTATGGTAGCACATTCTCCCCACATTTACAAGGAAAAGTTGAGAGTCAGTATGTGTAACAAAATCGTTGGCAAGGGGGGCTGGCAT
>CAVBAZ010000229.1:0-5422 GCA_963593515.1 Bacteroidaceae bacterium | reverse complement strand
TTTCTTCAAAATTTTCTTGCATCACCTACTTGACTTCATACCATTGGACTTTTGATTTATATGTAAGGCCCCGGAAATCATCCGGGGCCTCTGACTTATGGGCGCAGCGTAAAGCGGTTCTCTCCTGCAAATGCACTTTGCAGGTGTCTTACTTCCGCCTTCAGCGCCGCTATGATCTGTTCTACCTGTTCCGGTGTGTAATCGTAGCACACGCGGCTTGCACAATTAGAAAGCGAATGGATAGCGTCTACGGCGCGTTGTGTGCGCTGTTCGGCCACACGCACGAACCGTTCCGCCTTGGTTTCTTTTTGCCTCAATGTTCGAGCCCTCCTTTACGCGATTTTCTGCTCACCCCAACGAATGCTGAAGCGGCCCTCTGTATCAAGCTCACTGTATAATAGCAGTGACATCAGATCGTAGTCCACTCCGAACCGCTCATAGATATCGTCCATATCGGTTTCGTCGCCTTTCATGAAGAGATTTAGCTTCTCTTTTGCCAGTATCATCTGCATCAGGTTTGACTCAATACTCTGTGCATAAGTCAGGAAATAGATGTCCTTCCAGTCTACGGAATTGAAGCGGATGAAACGCATGTAAAACTGGCTCATACGGGAGTTATTATAGTGCAGCTCTGGGATGATAACCTTGTTGACGAACTCGAAGTTGACCGAACTGGGCAAGCTCTGCTGCGTACATAACAAAATACCGTTCCCACTCTCGCGGAGCGTATTCCGTAATGCCCTGCGTTTCGCAAAAGTAGTCGTCGCGCCGGTCACGATAAAAAGCGGCCGGTCGGGAAACGCCTCACGCAAAGCTGCCGCATAGGCATCCAGTACCACCTTGTGACGTACACCTATGGCAACGATCTCATTGGGCCAACTGGCGGTAAGCTGAACCGTTTTCTGAAGCTTTCCGGGGAGTTCACCAGTATACTCTGAGACGGTATTGGGTGCGGCACTGATCCGCAGCAGAAGTGTGATCTGCTGGATGATCCGCAACATAGCATCTTTCCGAGGGTTATTCGTTGAAGTAAAATAGTGCCGTCGCATGGTGTGGAACTCCTTTGCCGCCTGTACCCAGACAGCCCTCTCCTCCGGCGAGAACAGGATAAGTTCCTGATGGATACGCTTGATGTCCTTGCCTGTTACCTCCTCAAACGTGCGGGTAATCACAGTCTTGGCGAGGATGTCGCGCAGAATATCCGCATTATAGATATCCTGTGTGCGCTGCCCGACACCGAATACGGTGATCTTCTCTGGCAGGTGCGAGTTGGCGAACAGCGTATAGCCGCGGCGATAGGCAGGGATTGGCTGACCGAGCCACGGGTTCGCTTCCTGCGTCGTCGTGCCATCCCTGTCATGGTGATAGATAAGGGGACACCATGAGATCATGTTGACAGAATTGTTGTAGAGCAATTCCATCTGCGGTGCGAACTCGGAGATGTTGTTTCTCGTACTGGTGCCTGTGGTTAGCAGCTTGGAAGAACAGCGTCTGAAGCAGGACAGCACCGCCTTTGCGCGGCTGCTGTACGGGTTGCAGATTTCATCGCTTTCATCCAGCACAAGGCAGGTTTTGCGGCTATGGATCTTCAGCCACTTTTTGATCTGCCTGTGGTACTTGCACAGCGCGTTGAAGGTCATCAGGACAAAATCGCCGGGCTTGATCCGTTCCAAATCCCGCAGACGTTCCACGAACACATAGGATACATCATAATTAAGCAACACCACATCCCAGTTATTACGGATGGAGATGGCCGGTGAAATGACCCATGTGTTGCGGTAGCCCTGCTTCTCCATGCGGTATTTCCCGTAAGCGATGCCGGCTATGGTCTTGCCGGAGCCTTGTTCCCACTGCAGCAGCGTATAACGCTTTTGCAGCGCAAGGTTCAGGTCGTGGAGCTGTGTGTCGTTCAGCAGTATCTCTTCCTCATTTTCCGAATCCCACAGCCAGAAATCATCCAGCCATTCCGCAATCTTGGTATCCTGGCTCATTTCAGAGAAGGACTGGCTCTGTATCAGGTAGTCATTTCGCTTTTTTCGCAGCAGCCGTTCGTAGCCCGGAAGCGTTTCACCATGCAGCACCGCATTGTAGGCCGGAACAGGCCGGCGCATTTCAGCGGTCATACGACGCCGCGCCGCAGCACTATAGCCTTTATATACGAAAGCATAGTCCTGCTTGACGAGACGGATCTCATCACGTTCCGGCCGGCGGTGCTGGCTTCTGAGCGTCTGGCGGAGATAATGCAGTACCTTTGCCTCAGTCAGTCGCCGGCTGCACCACTCTTCGTACTTCATATCCGGTGGTTGTGTTTCGGTATAAAACCGGTGCAGGTACTCACAGCACTTGGCATAACGGTCTTTCAAAGCGGGATGTATCCTGATCTGGTACAGCATCTTTTCCACCGTATAGGTGAACGATTCGGACGTCTGGCGCTCCTTTGCCAGTTCCCGCAGGATCTTGGCGCGGTTTTCCTTCAGCATGGCCTTTGGCATTTGCAGCAGTGTCATGTGGATCGTCTGTGCCGCACCATCATAGATGCCACCGGAAAGGTCGGCGTCCGTCTCTGTGTGGTATCGGGCCGGCGTTTCGGTATCTGTACTCTTCTTTTGCCAGAATTGCAGCTTTACAGGGAAACACGGTACGCCCATCTGGGTAAAGGCGTTATCCGGCAGCAGAACTTGACCAAGGAAACGGAAGTGATCCTCCATCTTTCGGATCATTGACTTGTCCGAAAAAGAGTCTGCCAGAAAAGAACAGGGGACAATCAGGGCCAAGATGCCCAGGGGCTTCAGAAGCTCGGCAGCTTTCAAGCAGTAATAGAGCTGCGACAGGTATTCCCTGCCATCCTCTGCCAACCATCTCAGATTGAAGGGCGGGTTGCCAATCACATAATCGAAGCGTACCTGCGGCGTATAATTGCGGATATCCTTATTGACCAGATTGGCCTCCGGGTAGAGGAACGACGCCACCTTGTATGCCTTGGTATCCAGTTCACAACCGTAGACGTTGGCTTCCACCGGCATTACGTTGAAGAAGTTCCCCATCCCACAGGTGAGAGCCGCCACCAGGTCATCCCTTTCGAGCTGAAGACAATCCACTACGAATTGACACAGGGCAGGCGGCGTAAAGAACTGGCCGTTTTCCAGCTCTTTTTTGGCCTCGCTGTAACTATGGTAGTTCTCATAGTCCTTTCGGGAAAGACCATGCAGTCCGCCATTTCCTGTATAGCCCTGAAAGACATCTTCGTTTGTGATACCGTAAGTATCGCAGGCACCACTGTCAATCAGATAGAGGAGCTTTTCGTTGACCGCCCTACGGCTGCTCTGCGGAATCGGTTCTGTTGAAGGTGCATATTTCATGGCGACACCTCAACACAAAGAATCAAGATACGTTTCGGCAAATTCCTTTGCCAGAGCAGCGGTTTTGAACTTCAGATCCACACGTCCGTTCTTGAACATACGCAGATGCACGAGCTTCCGGCAGGTTGGAAACTGGAATTGCGATGTGGATACGTCGGAGTACCCCAACAGCTCGGAAAAGCCTGCGGGGAATCTTCCGAAGGTATTAGTTTCATAGTGTGCTACACCGGTAAGGATATCCTTCATTTCATCTGTAAGGCTCCAATCTTCACGGCCCCAGCGATCATCGCATCTGCAAAAGGATCCGCCAAAGCGAAGCGTATCACCTTTGCTGTCGTAACTGGGCTTGCCGTTGTGGCTATGTGCCGCTTTATAGCATTCGGTACGCAGTTCCTGAAAAGCGCGTTCTACGAAGCTGAGTCCATCCAGCTGTATGAACATCTGGTCGATCACATCCTCATAGTGCAGCGCAAGAGCCCGCAGATTACGATGATACTCATTACTCGCATCCTTATCACATTGGCACGTGTTCGGCTCTGCGGGGATCAAATGCTCTTGAATGGTGTCCACTGAGATCGTCATTCTGTACTTCGTATTGAAATGCCGCGTGAGCTCAGAGATGAACTTGCTATGAAGTTTCTCCAGCTCTCGGTTAATATCCGTTATCCCGAACCGGCAGTTGCTTCCGAAGTAGGGCAGTGATCCATCCCTTGATGTACCAAGCAGGTCTTTTTGCGCCTGAAGGGCCTTTTTCCAGTACCGGCGTATTTCGCGGAACGCACGGCAGGATTCGTCATAGGCCTGCTGCTGTGTTTCACAGAACATAAGATCGTCCTCCGGCAGACGAGAATCCGCCGTAATCTCAACTTGCTCCAATTTATCAAGTAATCCCATAGTCATAATTCCTCCTACAAAAACAAAAGCACCACTGAACTGTCGTCAAACAATTCAGCGGTGCTTCTCCGCATTTATATCTTATTGTGTTGCTTCAATGCGCACGTTTGGTATCGGGGGAAGGTGCATAGATTTACACTGGACTTTACTGTCGCATAAATCGGTATGTTAGTTTCCTTCGATCCCAAAGATGTGATACATATAATCCGTCCTGGCATCGGCAATGTGGTAGATCAGCACAGTGTCGCCTGCAATACGGTAGATACAGACGTATTTGCCAATGAACAAGGCACGAAAGCCATATCGTCCAAGCAACTGTGCCTCTTTCAAGACGCCCATTTCCGGGAAGGCCTCCAGCTTTCTGACAGAGGACAGGATCATATCGGCAAACTTTTCCGCAGACTGCTTTCCTACTGTGTTTTTATGGTACAGCAGTAGGTCCCGATACTCCATCCTCGCCTCATGCAGCCACTCAATCTTCATTCAAGACCTCCTGTGTCAGACGTTCCATTTCGTCCATCGTGGAGGTTTTGGCGCCTGCAAGCCGAGACTGTTCCCGTTGGAGCAGCATAAACAGCAGATCCAGTTCTTTCTCGCGCTTTTCCCAGAGATCCAGCGGGACAAAAACCATCTCACCATCACCGTTTCGCGTCAGGTAGATGGGCTCCTGCTTCTCCTTAGCCAGTTTCACCATTTCATCATAACCGTTGCGCAGTGATGTTGCCGAACGGATCATCATATCGCAGCACCCCTTTCGTTTGATTATTATGCCTTTATTATAGACGAATTATTACCTCACGTCAAGTTTCAATCCCATTATACCCATTATACTGGGAGATGGGCGTATAGGAGGGCGGCGACTTTTGCCGCCCTCCTATACCGTTCGTCACACTATGCGCACATCGCCTCCGGTAGCTCCATCACAAAAGGGCACGTTTCCAAGGACACATGATACATGGAGTTCACGGTCTCAAAAACAGCCTTTCGGTCAGAGAATGACTGGATACGGACGACCCGCGAGGTGCAGATCATGCCGCTGGAATGGCGTATCCATGCACGGCAGCCCTCACAGAGCGGCGCAGCCAACTGGCCGGTAAGAATGACCTGCTTCTTATTCATTTCTATAATCCGCCTTTCTGCGAAAGGCACCGACGGGGTTATGAAACCCG
>CAVBAZ010000228.1:0-2080 GCA_963593515.1 Bacteroidaceae bacterium | reverse complement strand
ACCAGTGCGCCGCCTTCCTGACGGCACTGGACGCCGTGACCGGCAAGGTGGTGGGCTACGCCGGACTGTTGGTGGCGGCGGACGAAGGCTATATCACCAACGTGGCGGTGTTCCCGGAGTACCGCCGTCAGGGCATTGCCGCCAAGCTTTTGAAGGTGTTCTGCGACTTCGCGGCGGGCCAGCATCTGGCGTTCCTGACGCTGGAGGTGCGGCCCAGCAACACCGCCGCCATCGCCCTCTACCAGTCCTTCGGCTTCACCGAGCGGGGACGGCGGCGCAACTACTATGACCTGCCGAAGGAGGATGCCCTCATTCTGACGCGGGATTTCGAGGAGGGGAACGCATGAACATACTGGCTTTTGAATCCTCCTGCGACGAGACCGCCGTGGCGGTGGTGCAGGATGGCCGCAAGGTGCTGGCCGACGCCATTCTCTCTCAGGCGGACATGCACGCCCTCTATGGCGGCGTGGTGCCGGAGATCGCCTCCCGCAAGCATGTGGAGGCCATTGCCGGACTGACGGATCAGGCCCTCCGCGACGCGGGACTGACGAAGCGGGACATCGACGCGGTGGCCGTCACCTACGCGCCGGGCCTCATCGGCGCGGTGCTGGTGGGCGTCAGCTTCGCCAAATCCGCCGCGTGGGCGCTGGGCGTACCGCTGGTGCCGGTGCACCATGTGCGGGGCCACATCGCCGCCAACTATCTGGCCTTTCCGGAGCTGGAGCCGCCGTTTCTGGCGCTGGCCATCTCCGGCGGCAACACGCTGATCGTGGACGTGGCGGACTACACCGACATGAAGGTGCTGGGCGCTACCCGTGACGACGCGGCGGGCGAGTGCTTCGACAAAGCCGCCCGCGTGCTGGGTCTCCCCTACCCCGGCGGCAAGCCCATGGATCAGCTGGCCCAACAGTCGGCGGGCGGCGTCTATACCCTGCCCCGGGCCCATGTGGACGGTGCGCCACTGGACATGAGCTTTTCGGGACTGAAGACCGCCGTGGTAAATCTGGCCCACAACGCCCAGCAGAAGGGCGAGCCGCTGGACGAGCCCGCGCTGGCCCGTGACTTCACACAGGCTGTCAGCGACGAACTGACGGAGCGGGCGGCGCTGGCGCTGGAGCAGACGGGCCGCACCGTACTGGTGGCGGCAGGCGGCGTGGCCGCCAACTCCATCATCCGCGCCGACCTGCAAAGGCTGTGCGAAAAGCGGGGCGTGAAGCTGTATCTGCCGCCGCTGAAATGGTGCGGCGACAACGGCGCCATGATCGGCGCGCAGGGCTATTACGAGTACATGGCGGGCATCCGGGGCGACATGACCCTCAATGGCTACGCCACCATGGAGCTGGACGCCGTGCGGTTCTGAGGACACGCCATGGATTATGCCATTATCGTGCAAAGGCTTCACAGTGTACTGCGGTACTATCTGCTTCTCTTTGCCGCCGCGTGGTGCTTCTCGCTGCCTGCCGGACTTCACTTTATGAAAAAGCGAAAGCCTGCGCAGAAAAAGAGCCGCCCGGACTCGCCTGTGAAGGCACTGGATAAAGTGCTTATCGCGCAGCGGCGGCCGTCTTTGGGCCCAGTCGCTACTTTCGTTGCGCTGGCACTGGCCACGCTGCTGTTTCTCGGCCCGCTCTGCGCCGACGCCATCGAAGGTTCGATCCTGTCGTATGACACCTCTTGCTACACCTCGATCAACCGTGGTCTTGTGGAGGTGGAGATAGACGGCGAGGAGGTCCGTTTGATGATCCCATTGGGGTACGACACAAGCTCACTGCCGACCGGAACAACAAAGGGCCGGGTCTGGTATACCCAGCGCAGCCAATATCTGCTGGCATTTGTTCCGGAAGAAGGAGTACACGATGAAGCATAAGGTTCAGTTTAACGAAAGCATCAGCGCCTACATAAAGGGCAGCGAGACCGCACGCACAATGCTCAGCATCTCTCTGATAATACTGATTCTCGGGATACTCTCCCATCGCGAAGCTGTCGCCGCGTTGTGCGTGGTATGTTTACTGCTGGGAGCTGGGGACACGCTTTTTCACCTGAGAAATGTCCGGATCACAGAGGAGCACATCGCCATTCG